>JACOTK010000047.1 GCA_016178435.1 Actinomycetota bacterium | reverse complement strand
TGGCAACGGTGTCCGTCTCATCGGGATCCTTGACCATGAACTTTTCCCGTTGAGCGACGTAGTGCGCCACGGGCGGCTCAAGGAGATCGATGGCATCACGGATGGCGTTGCCCGGGTGAAGCGGCAAATCCATGATCTCCGTTGCCCAGGGGTGATGGACGGACAGCGTGACATAGCCCTCTCCGCTGCTCGTCATGAAGTACGTCCGTACCGGGGGTATTCCCCGGGCAAGATCTTTCCGAATCTCAGCGCGCTGTAATTCTGGGCGATTCGGGCAGGACCATGACGTTTGATTGTGCCCACGTTCACCGCATCGTTCACAGGTCTCGTGCTTCGCCATAGAGCCAATCTACACGGCGGCGCCCAACGCTTTGGACGTGTGCCGGAGCGCGACGAGTGGGGCTCGTCAAAGCGCCTGACTGCCCAATTGCAGGCGCGTTCAGCCGCCGAGGAACGCGGCGATGACGGCTTTGGCCACGGCGGTCGGGTCCTCGAGGGGGCCGAAGTGGCCCAGGAGGTCGAAGACCTGGACGCGGCCGTTTGGCATGGCATCTGCCTGTATGTGGGCGAAGGTGGGGTTGATGGCGTTGGTGAGGGCTCCACTTGCCACGGTCACCGGGCAGGTCACCTCGCCGAGACGGTCGAAACCACCGTGCACGCCACCCATGCGATAGCACTCCGCCTCGTCTTCGCGCCGACATGCCAGACGCACGGCGCCGTCAGGTTGGTCGACGAAGCCGTGCTCCACGTACGCGGTCAGCACCTCGGGGTCGAGACAATCGAGCGGCGCCTTCGATGCGTAGTTGTTCCTCGCCTCGGCGCGTGACGCGAACACCTCACGTCGTCGCAGGGCCCCTGCCGACAGGGGGTTGGCGTCGGCGGGGGGAGGCTCCACCCCCTCGGGCACCGGGAAGACGATCGGCTCGAAGACGTAGAGCGCTCGGAAGGTCCCGGGCCTGGCCTGCTCGGCCAACAACAGCCCGGCGCCTCCCATGGAATGGCCGAGGCCGAAGGGCTGCTCGAGGCCGAACGCATCGACCGTGGCCAACACGTCATCGGCGACGCCTGCCCAACCGAAGTTGCGATCGTCGGGCGAGGTGGAGGCCCCGTGCGCACGAAAATCGAGCGAGAAGAGATGAAAGTGGTCGCGGAGCTGTTCGGCGAGAGGCAGCCACACGCGACCGTGGAAACCGGTGGCGTGCGCCATCAGTAGTGGCGGCCCACTACCACCGAAGTCGTAGAGGGCGAGCTCGACGCCATGACTGGAGCGAATACGCAAGGAGTCCACGATGCCCGCTCCCGACGAGGTTCAGGCGACGACGCCCAGCTCGCCCGCGGCGTGCTCCTTCAGGCGCTTGTAGTCGACCTTGCCGTTGGCGGCGCGACCGATGGTCGGCACCGGCAGCACCCGCTTGGGCGCCTTGTAGTGGGCGAGCTGTCCCTTGACGTGGGTGATGATGGCGGCCTCGTCGAGCGTCTCGCCGGGCGCCAGCTCGACCACGGCGGTGATCGCCTCGCCGAACTTCTCATCGGGCACGCCCACCACGACCGCGTCACGCACGGCGGGGAAGGTCTTGATCGCCTCTTCGACCTCCTCGGGGAAGACCTTCTCGCCACCGGTGTTGATGCACACCGAGCCTCGACCCAACACCTTCAGCGAGCCGTCGGCCTCGACCTGGGCATAGTCGCCGGGGATGCAGTAGCGCTCGCCGTCGATGATCTTGAAGGTCTTGGCCGACTTCTCGTCGTCCTTGTAGTAGCCGAGTGGGTTGCGACCCTTCACGGCCAACAGGCCGATCTCACCCGATCCGGCCACGATGTCCCTGCCGTCCTCGGTCAGGACCCGGGTGCGGTCGGTCACCATGAACTTGGCCGTCTCGGCGGCGGAGCCTCCGGTGGAAACGGAGCTACCCATGCCCAGCGCCTCGGACGATGAGAAGCCATCCATGATCATCATGGCCGGGTGATGGCCCAAGAGGCCCTTCTTGGTCTCGTTGCTGAACATCACGCCCGATGACACCACGGCGAAGAGGCTGGAGATGTCCCAGCGACCGGGGTTCTCGTCCATGGCACGCAGCCAGGGCTTGGCGAAGGCGTCGCCCACGAGAGCCATCATGTTGACCTTCTCGCGCTGGATGGTGTCGAGCATCTCCTCGATGCTGAAGTTGCGCTGGGTCAAGGTGACCACACAGCCTGCCGAGGAGAGGACCTGGAACGAGATCAGGGCGCCGGTGCCGTGCATGAGCGGGCAGACGGGAAGCCCGACGGGGCCTGGCAGCGTGGCACGCCCGCGGATGATGTCGAGATCGGCGGTCTCGGGGAACGCCCCCGCCATCTGGTGCAGGATCATGAACAGGTCGTCCTGGCGCCACATCACACCCTTGGGCATGCCGGTGGTGCCGCCGGTGTAGAGCATGTAGAGGTCGTCGCCGTCGCGGCCCCAGGGCGCAACCGTGCGCTCGCTCGCGGACTTGGCGGCGTCCTCATAGGGGTGGGCCCAGTCGGGACAGGGGCCCGAGCCGTCGTCAACCCAGAGCCACGCCTTGACCTTGGGGGTGCGGTCACGCAGGTTCTCGATGCGCTCGGTGAAGGCGCCGTGGAAGACCACCGCGACGGCATCCGCGTTGTCCCAGAGGTACAACAGCTCGTTGTCCTGGTAGCGGTAGTTGGTGTTGACCGGCACGAGGCCGGCCTTCCACATGCCGAACAGCGATTCCAGGTACTCCGGGCCGTTGTAGAGGTAGTGCGCGACCTTGTCCTGCTTCTCGACACCGAGGCCGATCAGCCACTTGGCGATGCCGTTGGCACGGGTGTCCATCTCGGACCAGGTGTAGCGACGCTCGCCGTGCACCTGTGCGGGCGCATCGGGCAGTTGCTCGGCAATGACTTCCCACACGTCGGCGAAATTCCAACCTGGCATGACGTTTCCCCCCTCGGGATCTGATCGGCGGCGGACATCGAGAGCGCGACGCTCCCGGTGCTGAGCGCGAGTTTAGAACGAGGGAGGGGGGTCCTGGCCAACGGGGTCGTCGGGCCTCCTGCGGCGGATCGTGACCGCGGCGCCGGCTGCGGCGGCGACAGCGACGCCGACAAGGCCGAAGGTGACCGGGCTGGGGGCAGTGGTGTCCCGGTGATCGCTCTCCTCGGCGCGCGTCTCGGTTGGGGCCTCGTCACGCGGCCGGGGAGCGTCGGCGGCCTTGGCGGCCAAAAGCCGTGAGGTACCTGCGTTGATCTGCCAGGCGGCGCCTCGGTGCTCGCTCTTGTCGTCGGGACCGACGCCCTTGACGTGCCACCACTCGGCCCAGACCCGTTCGGGGGTGATGGACGCCACCACATAGCCGTTTGAGCCGACCTCGGACCAACGGAGGTACTCGAGTTGGCTCTCGATGGCGCTGGTCACCAGCTGGTTGATCAGGTTGCCTTGGCCGAGGTAGTCGGCAATGACCCCGTTCGATCCGCCGAGGAGGCGGCCGAAGGGCGTGGAGCTGATGGCGGGCACGACGAGCTCGACGGCAGCGGGGTTGTTCGCTCCGGCCTTGCCCGGCACCTCGAAGGCCCATGACGAGTGCACGTCGCCGGTGAGGAAGACGGTGTTTCGAGCGGTCTGCTCGGCGAGGATGGCGAGGACTCGTGACCGCTCACCGCCGTAGCCGTCCCAACTGTCGGGGTTGATGGCGATGCCGTCCGCGAGGATGCCGAAGCGACTGCCGAACGCTGCGAGGGGGCCGGGCAGCTCGAGACCGAAGGGCGAGAAGAGCACCTGGTTTGCCACCAGTCGCCACGTTGCCTCCGAGCCGGTGAGGCGCTCGGCGAGCCACTCGCGTTGTTCGACCGAGATCATGGAACGGCCCGGGTCGTCGAGTACCTGTCGTGGGTCCGGAGTCCGCGCGTCCACCTGCTTGTCGCGCCCGTCGTGTCTGGTGTCGATGAGCACGAGCTCCGCAGCCCCACCGAGGGCCAGTGAGCGCCAGATGCGCGCAGGCCTGTCGGGGTCGGGCCGACGAACGGGCAGCCACTCGAAGTAGGCCTGCATGGCTGCTGCGCGGCGTTGCGCCCAGGGGCCCTGGGTCGACGGCTGATGGCCCGAGGCCCCTCCCGCCCACGCGTTGCCGGCGACCTCATGGTCGTCCCAGACGGCGGCGATCGGGTGGCGGCGGTGCAGCGCCTGGAGGTCCGGGTCGCTGCGGTACTGGCGATATCGGCCTCGGTAGTCATCGAGGGTGACGGCCGGCGCCGGCTTGTCGTGGGCACGATGCACCTCGCGATAGAACTCGTAGATGTAGTCACCCAGATGCACGACCAGGTCGACGTCACGCCTGGCCAACAACCGATAGGCGGTGAAGAATCCCCCCGGCCATGCGGCACAGGACACGACACCGAGACGGATCTCGCCGGGGTCGTCAGGCGCTCGAGCGGTCCGGGTCCTTCCGGTCGGGGAACGAACACCGTTGACCTCGAAGGCATACCAGTAGCTCGTGGCCGGCTTCAGGCCCGAGACGTCGACATGCACGGTCCAGTCCTGTCCGGAGCGTGCGCTCGTCGCGCCCGTTGCGACCACCTTGGTCATGGCTTCGTCGACGGCCATCGACCAGGAGACCGGGACCTCGCCCGGCGTTGCCGGCATGCCCGAGACCCGGGTCCAGATGATCACCCGATCGGCGAGGGGGTCGCCGCTGGCGACGCCGTGCAGGAAGATGTCGTTCGGCGCTTCAGCGGTTTGAGCCTGAGCGGGAGCCTGGAGGCGGGGGACCGCCTCGCTCGCCAGGAGGGCCACGCCCGTGGCGGCGCCGGCCTGGAGGAAGCGACGCCGTGGCACCTCATGAGCGCTGTTCACGGGCCGCGTCGTGCTCATCAGCAGGCAACCCCCTCCTCGGGTCGATACGTGGCCCGGAAGCGGTCGACCTTTGTTCGGTCATCAGCGAGCCACCGACGGGTGCGCTCGGTCGTGACCCGTGTGCACGCGCCGACCGGGGCTTCGCTCTGGCCGGTCTGTTCGGCGACAACGGTGCGCGTGGAGTAGAGGGTGACGGTGATGCTCGTGGCGTTGTAGGTGTTCCAGATCAGCACGGCGTGAGGGGTCGTGTTCTCGATCACGAGGTCGGGTTTCGGGTAGGAGAGGGTTGCCTCCCGCCCTCGGGGGTAGCGGGAGAGCCAGATGGAGTGGGACTGGTATTCGGGGATGTCGAGCCCCGCGAAGAACGCCGCGTTGAACAACGTCGTGGCAAATTGGGACACGCCTCCGCCGACGTCCTCGGTGAAGGCGCCCTCGTAGATCACGCCTGCGGGCACGAAGCCGGCGGCCGTGGTTCTTCGCCCGACCAGGGTATTGACGGAGAGCCGCTTGCCGGGCTCGATGATCGTGCCCTGAACCAGATCGGCGATCCGGTGAATGTTGGCGACGCGGGGTTGGTTCGCCGGATGATTGGTGGTGAAGGATCCGACCTGCTCGACGATGCCCATCGCGCGGGCGTCGTCCACGGTGCGCTCGGGCTCGGCGACGCGAAGCGGGAGATCAACGGAGGGTTTGGACCGGTCCGCAGCAGTCAG
>JACOTK010000189.1 GCA_016178435.1 Actinomycetota bacterium | reverse complement strand
TAGGCCCAGAGGGTGTGCTTTCCCTCCGGGGCGCGGGTTGGGTCGATGATCGACTGCTGAGCCACCAGGACGAAGGGACGATCGGGGACCCTTGCGTTGACCACGTCTCGTTCGCTTCGAACGATCTCCTCGATCGTTGCCCCCAGATGCACCGTCCCCGCACGTCGACAGGCCTCCGACTTCCACGGCATCGGTCCGTCGAGCGCGTAGTCGAGCTTGAACGAGCCGGGTCCCGGACGGAATCGCTCGAGACGTCGACGGTAGCGTGGCGACAGGTCGCCGCCGGCGATGGCGACGAGTTGGCGTGGCGAGGTGTCGAACAGGACCACCCGGCACGAGGGAAGCTCGCCGAGTCCGGCGACCTGCCGGTTCGTCTCCACCTTGCCCCCCAATGAGGTGAGGAGGGACACCATCGCATCGGTGATGCGTTCGCTGCCGCCGCGGACGACCGGCCAGCCGGTGTGATGGGCGGCAACGGCGAAGACCAGCGCGGCGCCGGTGCCCGCCAACGGATGAGCGAGATCGGTGAACGAATGTGCAGCGAGGCCGGCGAACAGGCCTGCGCCGCGCTGGTCGCGCAGGATCAGGGAGCCGACAAGGGTGGGTGGCAGCAGCGTTCGCACGCCGAAGCGGGCAAACGCGTTCGGGGCCTTCGGCAGCCTCATCGCGGGACCCAGCACCTGGTCGCCCAGGCCGCGATCCCACGCGTCGAGCAGCGGAGCGATCAACCGGCGATACGCCCTGGGCGTCCCCAGCGCCTCGCCCGTTCGGTCGATCGAGCGGACCAGCATCGCGGCGGGGCCGTCGTCGAGCGGATGGGCCAGATCGATCTCGGGGTAGTCCCAGACCAGATGGGATGGACGGCTGAGCAGACGTCGTGGACGAAACCGGGCAGTGTCAGCTCGGCAGAACGTGTACCGCCTCCGGGCGAGCCCGCCGCTTCGAGCACCAGCACCGATGCGCCCGATTGGGCGAGCGTGATGGCAGCTGCGAGGCCATTGGGACCGGCCCCGACCACGACGGCGTCGTAGTCAACAGTGGCGGCCATGAACCCATCATGGCATGGGCCCGCAGGGGGAAAGGCGGGCTCGCCGGTGCATGCGGTCAGCCGGTGGGTCAGCTCCCACGTCTTGGGTTTCGTCTGTCTCGAGCATGTGAACTGGAGACCGCTCACCCGTTTCTGGTTGACGCCGGAGCGGAGAAGACCGGCTGCACTGGTTGGAACGGTGAACGCAACTCTAGGAGCGCAGGAGCTCGGCCAGTTGGAAGGCGAGGTCGAGGCTCTGGCGGGCGTTGAGGCGAGGGTCGCACATGGTCTCGTAGCGTTGGTCGAGATGGGCGTCGAGGATCTCCTCGGCGCCACCGAGGCATTCGGTGACGTTCTCGCCCGTCAGCTCGATGTGGACACCACCGGGCCATGTTCCCTCGGCCCGGTGAACGGCGAAGAACGCACTGATCTCGGCAAGGACGGCATCGAGGTGGCGGGTCTTGTGTCCGCTGTCGGAGGTGAACGTGTTGCCGTGCATGGGGTCACAGGCCCACACGACCGGATGGCCGGCGTCGCGTACCGCTCGCACGAGCGGTGGCAGGTTCTCACCGACATGATCCGCCCCCATCCGTGAGATCAACGTGAGCCGACCGGGTGTCCTCTCGGGGTTGAGTCGTCCGCACAACTCGATGATCTCATCGGTCGTGACGGTCGGTCCGATCTTGCAGCCGATCGGGTTGCCGACACCGCTGAGGAACTCGACATGGGCGCCCTCGGGGTCGCGGGTGCGCTCGCCGATCCACAACATGTGAGCGGAGCAGTCGTACCAGTCGCCGGTCAGGGAGTCCTGACGGGTGAGGGCTTCCTCGTAGCCCAGGATCAGCGCCTCGTGGCTGGTGTAGAAGTCGACCTGGTGCAGCCGTTGCTCGGCCCTGAGGTTGATGCCGCAGGCCTCCATGAAGCGCATCGCCCGATCGATCTCCTCGGCGATGACCTCGTAGCGGCGACCCTCGTTGCTGCTTGCGACGAACTCCTGGGTCCATGTGTGCACCTGGGACAGGTCGGCGAAGCCACCTTTGGTGAAGGCGCGCAACAGGTTCAACGTGGAAGCCGACTGGTGGTAGGCGGTGAGGAGCCGGCCGGGGTCGGGGACGCGGGCGGCCGGTGTCGGCGCGATGTCGTTGACGATGTGGCCGCGGAACGATGGCAGCTCGATATCGCCGACGCGTTCGGTCGGCGACGAACGCGGCTTGGCGAACTGGCCGGCGATGCGTCCGACCTTCACGACCGGCACGCCCGAGCTGTAGGTCAACACCACGGCCATCTGCAGGATGACCCGCAGCTTGTCGCGAATGGCGTCGGCCGAGAACGAGTCGAAGGACTCGGCACAGTCACCTGCCTGCAACAGAAAAGCCCTGCCGTCGGCGACCTGGGCCAGCCCTGCGGTGAGCGCACGGGCCTCACCTGCGAACACCAGCGGGGGAAAGGTCGAAAGCTGTTTGAGGACGGTGTCCAGCTCGGCGTGGTCGGGCCAATCGGGCTGTTGAGCAGCAGGGTGTTGCTGCCATGACGTCGGTGACCAATGCTGGGGAGGCATCGCACCAGCGTGGCGGATCATCGGGTCACAGGCAAAGCGACTTCGACCCCGACGTGGAGGTCAGGCGGCGACGATGCTCTCCGCATCCAGCTTGAGATCCTCCACGGCCCGCTTGACGATGCGTCGAGCGGCCTCGGCGGTGACACCCAACACCTCGCCCACCTCACGGAAACTGCGCTTCTGACCGTCGAGCAGCCCGAAGCGATGCTCCACCGCGATGCGGGCCCGAGGCTCGAGGTTGTCGAGCAGGCTGTTGATCATCTCATCCTGCAGTTGCTCGATGACCAGGTGCTCGGGACCGGGCGCCGAGTCGGGGATGAGGTCGACCAGCTCCTGGTCGCCGTCCTCGCCGATGGTGCGATCGAGGCTGGTGGGCGTGGACAGACGGTGCAGGTTCGCCAGCTCGTCGTCGAGATCGTCACCCTCGCCCGAGACGGCGCGGAGCGCGGCTCGGAGCTGGGCGGAACGCTCGCTGGGGAGACGCACCAGGCTTGCCTTTTGATCGAGCGCACGGCCGATGGCCTGGCGGATCCAGAACGTGGCATAGGTGGAGAACTTGAAGCCCTTGCGCCAGTCGAACTTCTCGACCGCATGCTCCAGGCCGAGGTTGCCCTCCTGGATCAGGTCGAGAAGATCCATGCCCGAGGGCAGGGGGTAACGACGGGCGATGCTGACCACCAGGCGGAGGTTGGCCCGAATGAAGTAGTCGCGGGCGCGGGCTGCCTCCCGAACGGCACGCTTCAGCTCCACGCCTCGCTCGCCGCCATCGATCTTGGCCTGAGCCGCACGGCCGGCCTCGATCTTCTGGGAAAGCTCACGCTCCTGCTCGGCGTTGAGCAGGGGAACGAGCCCGATCTCATGTAGGTACTGTCCGACTGAATCTCTCATAACACCCCATCCAACAAAAAGTGACCGGCGGTCATTCCCGCGTTCACCGTGACTCCCGTCACCAGGGGGAATGGACGCACGGGTTTCCGTGCTTGTCTCCTTGACTTACTCTTCGGCATGACCGTCCGGATCGGTAAGAAGTCTCGCGAGATCTTTTCGTCGACCGCATTGCTCATCAACTGAAGGGATTTCGGTGAAACGTCTTGGTGTATTCGGCGGGACGTTCGATCCGCCCCATGTCGGGCATCTCGTCACGGCCATCAATGTCCTGCATGAGCTCCGTCTCGATCGGGTTCTTCTTGTCGTTGCGAACGACCCCTGGCAGAAGGCCGGCCTTCCTGTCAGCCCGGCTCTGGATCGCCTTGCGATGGTCGAGGCAGCGGTTGCCGATGTTGCCGGCCTGGAGGCGAGCAGCATCGAGATCGATCGAGGCGGCCCATCCTACACCGCCGAAACGCTCGCAGAGCTTCACCTCCGGGAACCGGATGCCGAGCTGCACCTGATCATGGGAAGCGACGCCGCACATCTGTTGCATACCTGGGAGCGTGCCGACGAGTTGCGCGACCTCGCCGCCCTGGTCGTGGTGAATCGACCGGGAGCGCCGGCAACGGCCGTCCCGCAGGGTTGGAAGGCACAACAGGTCGAGGTTCCCCGCCTCGAGGTGTCGAGCACGGATCTGCGTGCCCGGGTGGCTGACGGCCGTCCGCTGAAGTGGTTGGTGACCGAACCTGTTATCCACGTGATCTCGGATCGACGTCTATACGCTGAAAGGAGATGACGCCGGCCACGAAGATCAAGTCCTCGAGTCACGAGTCAGTGCAGGAGCCCGGGGACGTCGCCACGGCGGCGGACGCTGACGAGGGGCCGCCGACACGTCGCGAGCTGCGTCGGGATCGGCGTCGCCGGCGGTGGGGCGATCTCGGCCTCGAGCTGCTCGTGGCGATGGTCGGGATCGGTGCCATCGCTGCCGGATTCCTGGGCTTCGGCCTGAACGAGCCCACCCTCGACAAGCGCAGCGCCGAGGGCCTCAGTCGTGCCACCCCCTCGGCGTTGGCGGCAGTCAAGCCCCTCTTCACCCTGGCGGTGCTCGAGGATCCTCAGGGGCAGCCGGCATCGCTTGCCATCCTGGTCCCCGAGCGTGATCGAAGCGGAGGCGACATCATCTTCGTCCCTCTCGGGATCATGGCCGAGGTCGCGTCGTTCGGACTTCGTCCGTTGCGTGAGGTTTCGAGCCTGGGCAACGACAACCTCCTGACCGAGACCGTCGCCAACATGGTCGGCCTGAACTTCGACGGGGTCGACGTTGTGAGCTCCGACGAGCTGACCGACTTCGTCAAGCCCCTCGGGGCGCTGTCGGTGGACCTCCCGACCTCGGTGGAGATCCCACGGGCGTCGTCGAGCCAAACGGGGAACCGACGATCGGTGATGCACCTCGGCCCAGGCCCCACCGACGTCAACCCCGGCGACCTGCCGGCGCTCTTCGCCGGGGTGGCCGGCGAGAGCGAGCTCGACCGGATCGTTCGTCATCAGGTGATCTGGGAGGCATTGCTCGGCCGGGCGGCCAGGGATCTGCCGGCAGGGGCAGATCAAGCCGGTGGGTTCAGCTCGGCTGTCGGGGCGCTGGCGGCAGGCGAGACGAGCTTTCACGTCC
>JACOTK010000188.1 GCA_016178435.1 Actinomycetota bacterium | reverse complement strand
CTGGGCAATCATGCCGGGAATCGTGGGGTAGAACGATGTGGACCCGCATGCCGGCGCCCTCCCCGACCGCTCGCAATAAGCCATCCAGACGGCATGGTGGCGACGGGTCAGCCATTCGGTGAACTGGGCGGACGATCCCGAGCCGTCGGAACGGACGACGGGGACGACCGCTCGATCGGGCAACCCCAGGCCGGGATTGTCGGCCTGGAGCGCCGGATCGTTCCACTGGGTGATCACCCCCGTGAAGATCTTGGCCACGTTCTCGCCCGAGAGTCGCAGGTTCGTAACCCGCCGGCCGTTGATCTTGAGGTTGTACATGAATGACGTGCCGCCGGCGGTAACCGGGATGTAGGCATAGCTGTCGGGGGCCGGATTGTCCGGCGCCGACCCGTCCTCGGGATGAAACTGAAACGGAATGTCGGATGCCGCGAAGTCGACGGTCCCGTTCAGGAAGTTCTTGCGTCCCGCAGTCGAGCCGCTCGGGTTGTAGTCGACGGTCATCCCGAACTGCTTCACGTTCACGCGCATCGCATCGATCGCGTTGGCTGCCCACGACGACCCTTCGCCGGAGATGCGCTGATAGCTCACGGCTGCGGCGGGGAGACTCAGGCCCACCAGAGCGAGGCACGAGGCGACCAATACCAGCAGGAAGCGGACGGGGTTAACGACGCGCATCGTTCTCCTCGGCGGGGATCAGATCGAATCGTGCTGCGTCCCTCACCGAACAGGCGGCGACCCGACGAGCCTGGCGGGCGCTGATGTGGCCAACCGGGCGCCCGCCGAGCAGACGGGCGAGCGTGAACAGCGCCAGCACGAGCATCATCAACACGGCTGCGGTGGCAAAGCCTCGCGCCACCATCGCCGGTTGCGGCGAGCGCACGAACTCGAAGGTGGCAAGAGGAAGCGAGACCATCGGGTTCTTCAGCGGGTTGACGTTCATCGATGCCGTGAAACCCGAGGTGAGCAGCACGGGCGCCGTCTCCCCGACACCGCGTGCCACGCCGAGGATGACCGAGGTGACAAGGCCTGAGCGAGCCGTCGGCAGGACCACGTGCCAAACCGTCCGCCACTGAGGCGCCCCCATCGCTGCGGACGCCTCACGGAGGTTGCTTGGAACCAGACGCAGGACCACGTCGGCGGAACGAATGATAATGGGGAGCATCATGATGCCAACGGCGAGGGACGCTGCCAACGACGATCGCTCGAAGCCGAGTATGAGGATCCAGGTGGCAAAGATGAACAGCCCGGCGAGAATCGACGGCAGCGCCGTCATCGCGTCGACCACGGTACGGACCAACCGAGCCGCTCGACCACGTGTCTCGTTCAGGAACACCGCGCAGGACAGTCCGAGTGGCACCGTCAGGAGCATCGCGACGGAGATGACCAGCAACGTCCCGACGATGGCGTGGGCGATCCCGCCGATCGTCAACGGGTCGGCGGGTCCTGCCGTGCTCATGTCGTGCACGTAGAGGTTCGGCTTGGTCAGCGCCGCTCGTCCGCGCCAAAGGGTGAAAGCGATCACACTCAACAGGGCGCCGCCCGCGAGAACAGCCGCCGAGGTGAGAGCCGCCGCCATGACCTTGTCGACGACCGCAGGCCTGTCCTCGGTCAAGGAAACCAGAAACGAGTAGAGCGCCAGGAACAGGGCGTAGGTCACGACAACGAATCCAAGCGGGCCCGCCAACGGCGTGAGACGCCCGAACAGGAGCAGTGACAGGCATGTCGCGCTGACGAGCGCTCCGGCGAGGTTCAGGAGATCGTCGCGTGGCATCCCGCGAACCGAGCGCACCACCGGAGCGCTCGTCAGGTGATCGGGGCCGACGAGCGGGACAACGGTGGTCGATGATGAGAGCACGCCGTCGAAGGCCGACGAAAGATCGGATGGATCGGAGAGGTCGAGCATCGTCATGCCTCGCTGCTCGCTCCCGAACGTGACCGCGCAATGAAGATGGACGCGGTGAAGTTGACGACGAGCGTCATGGCGAAGAGGGCCAATCCCGCTGCCATGAGCGCCGAGAGTCCGAATCCGGAAGCCTCGTTGTAACGAAGGGCGATCAGGCTGGACACCGAGTTTCCGCCTGCCTCGAGCACGTGCAGGTTGATGTCGAACCGAGGCGAGATGATCAACAACACCGCGATGGTCTCGCCGAGCGCCCGGCCCAGGCCGAGCATCGTGCCGCCGATGATCCCGGCGCGTCCGAAGGGAATCGAGACGATCCGTATCATGCCCCAACGGGTCGCCCCGAGGGCATAGGCCCCTTCGCTCTCCCCGCTCGGCACCTGCGAGAACACCTCCCGCATGACCGCGCACTGGATGGGCATCACCATCATGGCGACGACGATTCCCGCGATGAAGGTGGAGGCCGTGTACGACGACGAGCTCGCCAGTGGGTTGTTGGGATCGGCACCGGGAACCCGGAAGATGGGGACCCACGACAGCCAGGTCGAAAGCCAGCGGGCGAGACCGACGGTATGGCCCTGCAGCAGGAACAGACCCCACAACCCGTACACGACACTCGGGACCGCTGCCATGAGGTCGACCAACGCGACACAGGTCGACCGGAGGCGCACCGGCGCGATCTCGGTGACGAAGAGCGCGGTGCCCATCGACACAGGAAGCGCGATGCCGACGGCAACGATCGCAATCGCGATCGTACCGGTCATGACTGCGGCGATGCCGAACTCCCCTCGGTCCGGCTGCCACGCGGATGTGGTGAGAAAGGAAACGCCCGTGGAACGCAATGCCTGTGCCGCCTGGAGGAACAGGAACAGCCCAACCGCCGCCATGATGGCAAGCACCACAAGGCTTCCCAGCGTGATGACACCGTGGAACAGATGGTCTCCCCTGTCACGTCGCTCGACGATGACCCGAGGGCGCGACGGGGCCTGCTCGCCAACAGGCGGAATGGTCGTGGCGGTCACGGCGGTCATGGGTGCACCGCTACCCGACCAGAGCGAGCAGCAACACGATGAGGATGACCACCGCGGTCAGCGGAAGAAGGACGTCGACGTAGAAGAACTTCGCCAACGGCGACCGCTTCCGAATCTCCTCGACGGCAGGCAGAACCATGCCCGCCTCGGTCGTTTCCTGCGCCCCGACCGTCTCCGTCACGGTCGTCGGGAGTTCGGCGATTGCACGCCGGATCTCGGTCGAATCCACCGGCGACAGCTCGGCGTCGAAGGGGGTCTCCTGCGGTGAAGCCACAGCCGCACCATTGATGCGGGCGCCGGAACCGTCGGTGTGGACCGCTGCGCTGTCGAGCCCGGACGGCCGGTGACCATTGGTCAGGGGCGGCGCCCCGTTGCGTGGAGCGGGCTGGTGACCGTTGGCCGGAGGCACGGTCAGGTCGAGAACCGGCATCTCCCGGTTGCCTCCCCCCACCGGAGGGATGGACCCGAGCTCTCCTCCACCCAGCAGCGTCTGCAGCATCTGTGCTCTCGCCGTTTCCACGATCAAGGCCGCTTCGGCCTGCGCCGTGGCGACCACGCCTGCCGCTTCGATGCGCGCCGTGTGCAGCTGCATCGCCAACTCCCGCTGCGCCTCGACAAGGTGTTGGTCGAGCACGCCCTGCAGCCAATCCCGTGCTGCACGGACATCGGCGTCCGATCCCAACGTCGCCCGCCTGCCCTCGACCGTGTCGGCATCGTTCGTGTCGGCATCGTTCGTCGCGGCCCGCAGTTCGAGCATCAGCATGGCGATGCTCGCCCGGGCGGCCTGAAACATCCGATCGGCATCAGTGGATGCGGTGACGACCACCGGGTTCAAGGTCGGCAACACCCCTTGATCGAGCTCCTCGCCGTCCATGTTCACCACAAGGTCGGCGATCATCGATCAGGCCCCAACCGAGCCACTGCCGATCCAATCCGTGCAGCCTCCGTTCGTGCAGCATCGAGGACACGCCTTGCCTCGTCCTCGGCTGTGGCCTGGATCGCGTCGATGAGCTCCCTCTGGCTCCGCTCCATCTCCGCCAAGCGATGTTGGGCATCCAGTACCAGGTCGCCCAACTCCGAGGCCAGGTCGGATTGGCGCTCCACCCGGGCTTGCTGAGCATGGCGAAGCCGAGCTCTCGCGTCGTCGATCTCCGCCTGGAGGCGAGCTCGCTCGGCGTTGACCTCAACGACAAAACGCTCAATGCTCACCCGGTCATAGGCCAGTTGCCATCGCAGGTCCTCCACGCGAAGGCTCGAACCACCGCCATGCAGGTCAGGTTCCGCAAGGGGCTTCCGGTCGCCGACCTCCTCGATGGGAACACCGTTCACGACGCACTCCTGACGAAGCGGCGCAGTGGATTGAACCCCTGCTGCTCGTAGAGCTCACCCCAAAAGGTCTCTCGATGGTCGAACCCGCCATTGCAACCTGACGGCGCCGACCAGAAGTCGTCGGGGTCGATCCCCTTGATGCCGGTGTGGTGGGGCGTCTCCCCACCTTCGGGCGCCGGCGACCCGTCGGGCGCCACCACCGGTGGACGCGCGTCGCCGGTGGGGTCGGCTTCCGAGCCCACCGCCCTCAGCATGCTCCGCGCTTCGGCCCTCGCTCGATCGAGCCGAAGCTCCGCCTGCCTGCGGGCCTCCTCGGTCCTCGCAGCAAGCCGTGTCCTGCCGGCTTCCAACATGGCATCGATCGCAGCCAGGAAGTCGGCGGGGGGATCGAGCGAGTGACCATGCTCATCCAGTGTCAGCTCGAGCTCGGCCGCGTCGGCCGCCATCGTCACCCTCCGAAGCTCGCCCACAAGATGCATCAGCTCGACCCGTTCCTCCTCGGCCCATCGGGTGATGGCGTGGGCATCGTCACCGCATGCGGCGGCGACAACTTCGGGAGGCATGAGTGGGAGGGTGCTCATGTCGGGCACGGTAACAAGACGTCGGTGAAGTCCTGTTGAACAGGTGGTGAAATCCATCGGCGCAGGCGGTCGCCGCATCGCGTCCATGACCTGTGGGTGACGCCCGGGTGAATTCGGGCCGAACATCATTCAGGATCATCCCGAAATCCGGATCGGTTCGGTCATCATGCTCAGGACACTCCCGCCTGAATCGGCGTGAGCGGAGCAGGAGGGGCACACGTGGCTGAACCGCCGACCTTGATGGTCGTTGAGGACAATGAATCCATCGTCGAGGCGCTCACGGTGGGATTGAGCAGACAGGGATTCATGGTGCGGGTGGCCCGCGATGGACAGGAGGCCGTTGAGCAGTTCGACGCCATACGGCCGGACATGGTGCTGCTCGACGTGATGCTCCCCCGACTGTCGGGTATCGACGTCTGTCGTGACATCCGGAAGCGATCCTCGGTCCCCATCATGATGCTCAGCGCGCGTTCGGCCGAGATCGACCTCGTGGTCGGACTCGAGGTCGGTGCGGACGACTACGTGACGAAGCCCTACAGCATGCGCGAGCTGGTGGCCCGAGTTCGGGCCCTGTTGCGCCGCTCCGTCGATGCGGAAGGGCCGAGCGGGCGGGTCATGGAGGTCGGCGGCGTCCGACTCGACCCCGAGCACCATGAGGTACGCGTGCGGGGAGCGCTGGTCGGCCTCCCCCTCAAGGAGTTCGGCCTGCTCGAGACACTGCTCGAAAACGCAGGGCGGGTTGTCAGCCGCGACACGCTGATCAGCCGCGTCTGGGGCGCCCACTACGTCGGCGACACCAAGACACTCGACGTTCACATCCGGCGACTGCGAACCAAGATCGAGATCGAGCCGTCCGAACCCCACCTCATCACGACGATTCGGGGACTCGGCTACCGCTACGAGCCGTGAACGTGGAGTCAACACGGAGGTCCGGGAACTGTTGGGCGTCTGTTTCCCTCCAAGCCATATCGAGGACACCGGATCTTCACTCGGACGACCTACCGTGCGAGCGGCGACCGAAGAAGAGGCCGGGAAGAAGAGGCCTGGCAGACGGAGCGAACGTGAGCAGTGCAGGGCGTTCAGCCCGACGAAAGCAGGGCGGCCTCGGACATGTCCTGCTCCTCAATCAATCCTGGGAGGCGCAGGCGACCATCGAGACCGGACTGGAGACGGAGGGATTCCAAACGACGGCCGGCGGGACATCGGTCGAGCTGTTGGATCGGTTGGCCCGATCCGAGCCGGACATCGTCATCATCGGGACGGCGCTCGCCGACACGGACACACGCACGTTGTGTGCCTTGATACGGGCACGAAGTGGCGTGCCCGTGATTGCGCTCGTGGAAAAGGGATCGGTCGACGCGGTCGAGCTCCTGGATCTGGGAGCGGACGTCACCATGGTGGAGCCGGTCTCCCCGTTCGAGCTCCTGGCGAGGGTGCGAGCACTGCTTCGCCGGACGCCCCCTCGATCTTCATCCGGTGAGCAGGTACTGGCCTTCGGGGACATGAAGCTGGATCGATCGAGCGGCGTGCTCTCCATGGCAACGGGGTCGGTCCACCTGGAGGGACGAGAGTTCACGCTGATGGAGACGCTGATGCTCGGTGGCGAGCGAGTGACATCACGCCGCCGGCTTCAGGCGGTGCTCGCCGTGGAGGGCGCCGATCTGGACGGCCAGGTCCGTCGCCTGCGCCAACGCGTGGAGGCCATCGAAGGGTGGCGACGGATCGTCAGCGAACACGGCCTGGGCTTTCGTCTCCTCGAGCACGACCTGGAGCCCGAGCTTCCCTGAGGTCGATCGGAGGTACGCCGTGCGCAACGGCGAGTTGCCCGACGCGCATGCGGCCTCGCCTCCCCGTCGCCAGGAACACGACCGTGAACAATGTGGCGCCGACCAGAACGATGGCCGGGCCCGACTGCACGTCGAGGTGATAGCTCACCACGACGCCGACGAAACCCGACGTGGCGCCTATGAGAGTCGCAAGCGTCAGCATGCGCGAGAACGACGACGTCAACATGCGCGCGACCGTTGAGGGAATCACGAGCGTCGCCGCAACCAGGGTGACGCCGAGCACCTGCATGGTGACGAGGATGGACGCCGCGAGCACCAACATGAGCAGTGCCTCGAGGCGGGCGCCGGGAACACCCGAGACCTCGGCCACCTCGGGGTCGAAGGTCAGGAAGAGCAGGGAGCGGTAGTGCAGGACGACGACCGTGACGGCGAACAGGGCCACCGCGACGACAACCGCGACATCGACGCGTGACACGCCCAGGACGCTTCCGAAGAGGACGGCCTCGAAGTTGCGAGCCGTTCGGCCGAAGAGGGCGATGAGCACAAGTCCCAGGGCGAACGACGCGGTGGTGATCACGCCGATGGCTGCGTCCGAGCCGATAATGCGTCGGCGTGTGACACCTCCGACCATCAACGCCGAGGCGACCCCCCATGCGCCGGCGCCCAGCAGGACGTTGACGCCCAACAGGGTGCTCGCGACGAAGCCGCCGAAGATCGCGTGCGACAGGCCGTGGCCGATGGCGCTCATCCCCTTCAAGACGACGAAGACCCCGACGAGACCGCACAACGCTCCCGCGATCGTGGCCACGATCAACGCGTTGCGGAAGAATGCCAGATCGAGCGGGCCCAAAAGGTCGAGAGCCGACAGCTCGGCAGGAAAAGCCGACGGATTCACGACGACTCCCCGGTCAACGGCATGGACCTGCCACGGGAGCCGAAACCGTAATGGTCCACGACCACAGGCATGCCGCCGTGCTCGAGCACGTCCATCGGCGCGCCGTAGGTGCGCTCCAGAACGGTGGGCGTCAGAACCTCGCTCGGCGAGCCTGCGGCAATGACCTCACGGTTGAGACAGACCAGATGAGGAAGATGGGCAGCCATGCCGTTGAGGTCATGGGTGGTGACCACGATCGACAGGCCCTCGTCGTTGAGCTCACCCAGGAGGTGGACGATCTCGTGGCGTGTCTTGACATCGACACCGGAGGTGGGCTCGTCCATCAACAGCAGTTGCGGCTCCCCGAGCAGGGCCCGGGCAATGAACATGCGCTGTTGTTGGCCTCCGGAGAGCTCACGAATGTGACGTGCCCCGAGGCCGCCGATGCCGAGCCGATCCAGCATCTCGTCCGCTGCTCGACGCTCGTCGCCGCTCGGCCAGGGCGCCCGACGTCGGGAACCGCGGCGAGCGGTCCGGGCCATGAGAACGCATTCCGCCACCGTCACGGGAAAGTTCCAGTTGACCGTCTCGACCTGGGGAACATAAGCGAGCCGTAGGCCATCGGCGCGTCGGACCGAGCCAATCGCCGGCTCGACGGTTCCCGTGATCACCCGCAACAACGTGGTCTTGCCCGAGCCGGAGGGCCCGACCACCCCGGTGAAGCGGCCCGGGCTCATCGAGAAGTCGACGCCGTCGAGCACCGCTTCGCTGCCGTAGCCGCAGGTGACCCCGCGGAGATCGACCAGTGGCGCATCGCTCCCGGCCCCGTGCGCGCCGAAACGGCGGTTCACTGCGGGTACCTCGCGTGATCGACACCGGTCGGGATAAGGCGCCGCAACGCTGACGCGTCGCCTCCCAGTGCCTCGGTGATGGTGAGATAGTTGTAGCGCAGCAGGCCGATCAGTGAGTGCCGGGGGTCGCCGGGGTCGCCGGGAAGATCGTCGTCCCGCAACTCGTCGACATAGCGCACGTTGGCCTCCTTCCCGATCTGTTCCAGCACAGGGCTCGGAAACACCTCCGAACCGAAGATCGCCGGCACGCCGAGGCGACGAACCTGCTCGATCAGCCCGGCAACCTGCTTGGGAGTGGGTTCCGAGAAACTCGTCGGCTGGACCGCTCCGATGATCTCAAAGCCGTAGTCCCGAGCAAAATAGGCGTACGCATCATGGTAGGTGAGCAGCTTGCGCTGTGTCACCGGGATCGTTGCGAAGCTCGATCGCATCGCCTGGTCGAGGTCCCCGACACCCGCCTCGAACCGCGCAAGGTTGGCCTGGTAGTCCGATGCATGAACCGGGTCGCGCTCGGCGAGGTCCCCGGCGATCAGACGTGCATAGGCGATCGCATAGCGGGGAGCCGTCCAGAGATGAGGGTTCGGCCGTCCCTCCGACCTCGGAAACGACCGATCGTAGAGGCGATCGGGTTCGGGGAGTGCAAGGTCGCCAAGTGAGACGAGGTGGGGTTGGTCGCCCGAGCCGCCGTCTCCCTCGTCGACTTCGTCCCCGTTGGCCTCGGCCATCAGTCGGATGGGCTCGTCGAGAGCCAAGCCGTTGAGATACACCACATCGGCACGGGCGAGCTTCTCGGCTGCGCTCGGCGGAGGCTCGAAGGTATGCGAGTCGGCGCCCTCGGGAACCAGTCCGGTGACTTCTGCCCGATCACCTGCGACAGCTGCGACGATGCTGGTGATCGGCGCCACCGTGGTGATGACCTGGAGACGCCCAGCGTCCCTGCCGTCTGCGTCGTCCCTGCTCGTGCACCCGGCCGCCGGAACAGCACATGAGAGGAGCGCCGCCGACACCAGCGTCTGCAACACCCGTGGCGACCACGCACCTCTCCAGCGACTCACCGCTGCACACCCCTCGCCTTGGTCCCCGACGCTCACGGCGAGGGGTGCGCCGTCTCGGCCCCAACCGCTCGCCGGCGCTTCGCGGAGCCAAGGGTCAGGTCGTACACGTGGCGTTTCGGGACATCGTGGGAGCCCGCGACCAGCGCCACGGCATCCCGGTGCGACATGCCCGAGCTGATGGCCGTCTCGACAGCGGCGATCAGCACCTGATCATCGGCCGGCTCAGGCTCCGGACCGCGGTCGAGCACCACCACGTATTCCCCCCGTGGCTCCACCTCATCGCTGTGGGCTATCGCATCATCGAGGTCACCTCGCCACACCTCCTCGTGCAACTTGGTGATCTCCCGACACAACGCCACACCCCGCTCGCCCCCCAACGCCGCCGCCAGATCGGCCAACGTTCGTCGGAGTCGATGCGGGGCCTCGTACAACACGATCGTGCGCCGTTCGCCGGCCAGCTCACCCAGGCGCTTCTCGCGCTGCGAGCCACGACGCGGAAGAAAGCCCTCGAACACGAAGCGCTCGGTCGGAAAGCCGCTCATCACGAGACCGGCCAAACCGGCGGAGGGTCCCGGGACCACCCGCACCTCGACACCTGCCGCGACCGCTGCCCGAACGAGTCGCTCGCCGGGGTCGGAGATGCCCGGAAGACCTGCATCGGTGACCATGGCGACGGTCTCGCCGATCAGAAGGCGGGCCAGCACGGCCTCGACCTGGCTCGCCTCGTTGTGCGCATGCATCGCCAGCAGTTGGTGAGCCTTGACCCCCGACGACGCCAGCAGACGTCCGGTCCGACGCGTGTCCTCGCACACGACCAGGTCGGCCTCGGCCAGGGTTCGGATCGCCCGCGGCGCCAGATCCTCGAGGTTGCCGATCGGGGTCGCAACCAACACCAACAGGCCCGCCGGGGTCATCCCTGCACCTCCAGTTGGTCGCCGACCCGAAGTTGCCAGGCCTCGAACGCCCCGGCTTCGGCCTCGATCACACACCGAGCCCTTCGGCGGGGGCGGCCGAGGCGCCAAGGCGCCATGTGCACCATGGCGATGACCACCATGTCGGCGTCGCAGAAGGCGACGTCGAGGGGGAAACGCATGCCGAGGGTGTGCACCGACATGGCCGGGCGCAACAACAGGACGCCATTGATGCCCTCTCGTCCCAGGAGCCCACGGGCTCGTGCGGCCCATGACGAGGCCTCTTCCAGAGAGGCCAACACCAACCCGTCTCGCATTAACCACGGCATATTGGCCTCGCCTCGTCCTTCGGACTCACACGTTGAAACGGAATTGCAGATACGGGGTCGCTCGTAGCTGTTGACCTGGTGTTTCGCGGTCCGGCTTGAGGGCTTGGTCCTTCTCAGGTCCTTGCTCCGTTCTCCGGTCGCCGTCGGATTCCGTCTACCGGTAGCCTATCTTCCTCTACTTGCTGACGCTCCGAACTGGGCTTCGTTGCTCGCTGCTCAGCCACTCAACGGACGGTTCGTGGGCCGGACACTGCTACTCCACATAGCGGGCCAGGTTCTCCAGCGAAGAGGTCAGTCCTGCAGCATGGTCTTCGGCGGAGATGCCGGCAGGCACATCATCGGCGACGAAGTCGACAGTGGTCCCGCCGTCCGCTGCGTGGACAGCCCATGTCATCGTCATCGTGCCTGCGAACGCTTCGTCGTCGGAGACGAAATCCACCTCCTGTACGACGCGATCGTTGTGGACCACGTCGACATATCGCGCTTCGACGATGTCGGAGTCGGCCGAGCTCTTCCCCGGAGAGCTCGTAGGGTCGGCGTACGTCAAGATCAAACGGTACGAACCGCCCGGCGTGGGATCGAACCGCTCGAACATCGCCGTCATGCCATGCGGCGCCGGCCACGTCTCGAGCGCGTGGCGGTCGATGAGGGCATTGAACACTTGGGCCACGGGGGCAGCGATGAGCCGTGAGCAACGGTCTGTTCGGGGCATCGCCGCATCCTACGAGCGCGAAGCGAGCGTGCCGGGCCGCCCCGTACAGCGGACTCGTGGGACACGCGATCACCGGCCATGAATCAGTATCGGCGGCTGCGCTGCGAGGCTGTTCGGACCGTCGTCGATGAGCGCCTCGAGCGTCGATGCGTCGACCGGGCCGCACCGCCAGGCGTCGACACCGACGTTGATCATGCGACCGCGCCGGCGCCACCGTTCGTGGACGTGGCCGTGGAGGAGCCACGCACCTTGATCGACTGGCCGTTGCTCGACGAACCGGTCGTGATCGTGGCTGTCGCCTCAATACGGGAAGTGGCACGCCAGGACCCGGCGGTCGCCGACATTGACGTGCGTCTGACCGTGATGGACCTCGGCAAAGCCTGCGGCAAGGTACCGCTCAGTCCAGCCCTCGGCTCGTCGCCCGTGGCCGGCCCAGCATCTGTCGTGGTTACCGGCGAGCAGCAGCTTGCGCCCGTTCAGGCCTCCGACGACTCGGCCGGCTCGGCTTGGAGGTCGTCGAGCGTGCCGCGAAGAGCGTCGAGCTGTAGCTCGCACATCTCGGGTTGCAGCCCCTCGGGCAGTGGCGTGCGCTGAAGTTCGCCAAGGATGTTGCGCAGTTCGTTGGCACGACTGCGGGTGCTCTTGTACTGCCGCTCGTTCTTGATCATCGGCCGGCCTTCTGCCGTAACACAACGGAGCAGTTGTGTTGATGGTGAGATCGGCTCGGCGTCACACCCATCGTGCAGAGTGTCGACCACGAGGCGAACTTCTGCCTCGGGCAATGGGTGATCGCCTGGCACCGGTTCGCCTCCAGGCCTGGTTTGGTCCCTGCCCCGGTCCGCCGCGGCAACTAGTTTCTGGAGGGTGCCGCGATGAGTGGAACCCCTATGGCAGCGGGGTGCCAGATGAGCCTCGCCTTGGACGAAGGAGCGTGTACGGAGGTGTTTCAGCTCGACGAGTCCGGCCGGCATGGCGAGGTCTTCACCCGCCGTTGGGTCGTCGAACTGATCCTCGATCTGGCCGGCTTCACGGCTGACCGAGACCTCGCCGCGATGGTGGCCGTCGAACCGTCGTGCGGCGCAGGGGCCTTCTTGGTTCCCATGGTTGAGCGGCTCGTGGAGTCGTGCCGCCTGCATGGGCGATCGCTCGACGAAGCCCGCCTGGCTCTGCGCGCCTTCGACCTTCTGCCGGTGAACGCCGAGCTGGCT
>JACOTK010000187.1 GCA_016178435.1 Actinomycetota bacterium | reverse complement strand
TGCCAAGGTCAGGAGCAGCGTTCCCGGAACGATCGCCAACCGTTCCACCACGCTGGGTAGTTGTCGTGGTGGCTTGGAAGCTAGCACCCGATACCCGCAATCCCACCGCTTATCGGAGGTTTGGTCGCGACGGTCTACGTGAGGAGCTGGAAGGCCCAAGGCCGAACGCTCGGCGCACGGACCGCTCGACTAGCGGAGCAGGACCGCGCCGCCGCCGAGTCGGCAGTCCGGGCGAAGGTCACCTGTTGGATGCGCTGGTTGTGCGCGGCGGTTGGACCACCGCTTTGGGTTGCGGCGTCGAGCTGTTTACCGGCGTCGGCGCCGTGTGATCCGGCTGGCCCACCGCCGATGTACCTTCGCCGACGACGAGCACAGCAGCCTGGACCGGTCGAGAAGTGCGCCAACCCGATGACGACAGGAGCATCAGATGACGACGGCAAATCACTATGACCTGCGAGTTCAGGGCGGATTCACCCGGTCGTCGCAACACCTCATGATGGGGGTGGATTGTGGTGGTGTTCAAGCATCAGCGTCAGCGTGCGGTGCGGGAGATGCGTGGCAAGATCTGGTCTCCGGGGCGGCCCTCGGTGGCTCGCCGCGAGGACCGAGTGCGGTTCTGGGAGGCGATCGCGAAGGGCTTGGCGAGCGAGGTCGCTGCCGGCGAGGCCGGTGTGTCATCCGCGGTCGGCACCCGCTGGTTCCGGGAAGCTGGTGGGATGCCGCCTCTGGAGTTAAATGCGCCCTCGGGTCGCTATCTGTCCTTTGACGAACGGGAAGACATCGCGATCTTGCACGCCCAGAAACTCGGGGTTCGCGAGATCGCCCGACGGGTTGGCCGTCACCCAGCGACGATCTCTCGTGAGCTGCGCCGCAACGCGTCGACTCGAAGCGCCGAGTTGACCTACCGGGCGACAACAGCGCAATGGCACGCTGATCGGCGGGCTTGCCGCCCCAAGGTCGCCAAGTTGGCTGCCAACGACCGGCTTCGTGACTACGTGCAGGACCGCCTCGCTGGCAAGATCGCGTCTCCGGATGGGGGTGTCGTCGCTGGACCTGACGTGCGTTTCATCGGGCGTCGCCACGGCCGCCGTGCGGATCGTCGATGGGCGAAGGCTTGGAGCCCGGAGCAGATCTCGAACCGGCTTCGGGTCGATTTCCCCGATGATGAGTCCATGCGCATCTCCCACGAAGCCATCTACCAGGCGCTCTACATCCAAGGACGAGGAGCGCTCAAACGTGAGCTCGTCGCCTGTCTACGCACCGGCCGGGCGCTGCGCGTGCCAAGAGCTCGCACCGACCAGCGAGGCAAGAAGTTCGTCACACCAGAGATCCTTATCAGCGAACGACCCGCTGAGGTCAACGACCGGGCGGTTCCTGGTCACTGGGAAGGAGATCTCATCGTGGGCCTGGAGAGTTCCGCCATCGGCACGCTCGTGGAGCGAACCACCCGATTCACCCTGTTGCTGCACCTTCCACGTATGGAAGGCCACGGAGTCCAACCAGCAGTCAAGAACGGCCCCGCACTCGCCGGCCACGGCGCTCAAGCAGTCCGCGACGCCATCGCCGAAGCGATCAAGACCCTGCCCGATCAGCTCCGACGATCACTGACCTGGGACCAAGGCGCCGAAATGGCCCAACACGCGCAACTCCGGATCGACACAGGCCTGGAGATCTACTTCTGCGACCCCCACAGCCCCTGGCAGCGCGGGACCAACGAGAACACCAACGGGTGAGCCGTTTCTGACTCAACGCGACAGGTCGGGTTCGGATTCAGACAGCATGCGGTGGGTGCTGACGGGGTGTGGTTGGTGATGGTAGCGGCGGGGTTCATGGCTGGTTCCGTTGGGCTCGTCGGATGGCTCGGCGTTGCTCGTCGGCGATGCGCATGCCGTCAGCGCGGGCGGCGCGGATCTTGTCGCCGCGGCCTTCGTGTTCGTCGTTCGGGGTGACGTAGCCGATCGCTTCGTGCAGCCGCACCCCGTTGTAGATGACCCGGATCCGGTCGAGTTCGGCGGTCAGCACGGCGGGATCGGTGATCGTCATCAGGTGCGGGAACTCGAACTTGAGATGTCCCCAGAACGACTCGATCCACGCCTGGTCGGTCGGCGTCGAGGGCCGCCCGAAGTGCTGAGCGACCGAGAGCGCGGCCATGAAGGTGCGGGTCCCGTCGGATCGCATCTCGGTGCCGTTGTCGGACACCGCGAGCAGGACCGGGGTGCCGTCGTGTTCGGGGACCTGCTCGCCCTCGGCGAGCAGTTCGAGACGGAAGCGGAGTTCGTCGGTGAGCATCGCTTCGGCGTCCAAGGCGTTGGTGAACAACACCTTCACCGCAACGGTGTCGGGGTTCGAGGTGAGCAGCGTGGCGATCCATTTGCGCGAGACGAGGTCGATGATCGCGTACGCGTACTTGACGTTCTCGCAGCGTTCGAACTGGGAGCCGTCCCAGCACCACAGCTGGTTCGGCCGCCACTCACACCAGTCCGGCCACGGGGTCTTCTGGGATCGGGGAGGGCGTTCGGAGCCTTGCAGGACAAGGCCGTGACGGACCAGGACCCGATCCACCGTCGACGGTGACACCCACACGCGCTGCTCGTAGGAACCGCGGTGAGCGAGCTTGCGATGCGACCTGTCGACGTCGGCCCACTCCTCGAAGATCGCAAGGACCTCGGCCTCTTCCCAGTCGAGCAGTCCATGGACTGGGTTGCCGCCCGACGGACGGTCATCCAACGCTTCGCCGGCGGCGAGGCGGGTTTGCCAGTGCCACGCTCGGCGACGGTCGAGCTCCAACACGCTGCACGCCCTGGTCTGGGACCAGCCGGCGTCCATCGCCGCGTCGATCAGCTCGAGGAGTCGCAGCTTGTCGGTCCCAGTCACGCGGGCGGGGACCGGACCGATCATCCCCAACCCGATTTTCCCCGCAGCACCGCCAACTCGACGGCCTGCTCGATCACGGTCTTCTGCAGTCGGGCAACCTCGGCTTCCAGCTCGACGGTCCGTGTCGTCTCGGCCCGGGACACCTTCGCCTTGCCCGGCTTCGATGCCTGCAACGCGGCGATCGCCCCATCCCGAGCGACAGCACGGATCCGGGTGATCACCGTCCGGTCCACCCCCGCCTCGGCCGCCGCGTCGCCTTGGGTGATCTGACCGGACAGCATCCGGACCCACAAGTCGTACTTCTGTTCCGCGGTCAAGAACCGCTTCGCTCGACGCGGTGTCGCCATGGCTGATGATCTCCTCGAAGAAGGCCAGCAACCATCTCAAATGCTGTCTGAAACAACGCGGATCCTGTCGCGCGAAGTCAGCGGCAACACACGGGCTGCTTCGCCAATACTTTCCCAAAGGCACCAACCTCGCCCGACACTCCCGTGCCGACCTCGACGCCGTCGCCCTCGCACTCAACACCCGGCCACGCAAGACCCTCGGATGGCGAACACCAGCC
>JACOTK010000320.1 GCA_016178435.1 Actinomycetota bacterium | reverse complement strand
GGCCGTCCTCGTAGAGGAACTCGACGGTGCCGGCGTTGACGTAGCCGCATGCCTTCGCCACTCGCACCGCAGCTTCGCCCATGGCCTGGCGGACCTCGTCGGGGAAGTTCGGCGCCGGGCTCTCCTCGACCAACTTCTGGTGGCGCCGCTGGGCCGAGCAGTCGCGCTCGCCGATCCACACGACGTTGCCGTGCATGTCGGCGAGGATCTGCATCTCGATGTGACGTGGCCAGGTCAGATAGCGCTCCAGGTAGACCTCGTCACGGCCGAAGTAGGCGAGGGCCTCTCGGCGGGCCGATTCGAGCGCCTCGGGCGCCGCCTCGGCGTCGGCGACGACCTTCATGCCGCGGCCACCTCCGCCGTAGGCTGCCTTGATGGCCACGGGCCACCCGTGGGTGTCGCCGACGGCCACCACCTCATCGACGGAGGTGAGGGGTTCGGCGGTGCCGGGGACGCCGGGAACCTGGGCCTTGGTAGCGGCGATGCGTGAGCTGATCTTGTCGCCCATGACCTCGATGGCCTCGGGTGGCGGACCGATGAAGGCGACGCCTTCGGCGGCGATGGCACGCGCGAAGTCCGTGTTCTCCGAGAAGAACCCGTAGCCGGGATGGACGGCGTCGGCGCCCGAGGTGCGAACGATGTTGAGAATCGCCTCGGTGTTGAGATAGCTCTCGGCCGTGGTCTGTCCGCCGAGTGCGTATGCCTCGTCGGCGAGGCGCACGTGCAGCGCATCGCGATCGAGCTCCGAGTAGACGGCCACGGTGGCGATGCCGAGCTCTCGACAGGTGCGAATGATGCGCACGGCGATCTCACCCCGGTTGGCGATGAGTACTTTCGTGATGGACATGCCACTCCGTTTCGTCAAGAACGAGCCGATCGAACCAGGCCAACAGAGCGACCGGTATCGTCGGACCACGTTAGTAGGACGCCTGTGCGCTCGAAGACCCGAGATGGGTGAACCCGCGCCTGCAAGGCCCGGCCGTGCGCGCAGGCCTATCGTTGGCCTGTGGCGGGTTGGGAGCAGATCATCGTGTCGGGGACTCGATTCACCGACGTGCGTCGGGTGGCCGAGATCGATTCGACGAACGTGGTCCTTCTCGCCCTGGCCAGGGAGGGTGCGCCGGAGGGGACGGTGCTCGTGGCCGACCACCAGCTGGCGGGGAAGGGCCGCCTCGGGCGGACGTGGCAGGCGCCTGTCGGCGCCTCCTTGTTGGTGTCGGTCCTCATCCGCCCACCCGTCGTCCCTGAACGGGCTCATCTGTTCACGATCGCCGCGGCGATGGCTGCAGCCGATGCATGCTCGGAGTTGGCCGGGGTTCGTCCGGACCTGAAGTGGCCGAACGACCTCGTCGTCGGACGGGGGGCCGATACCCGGAAGCTGGCGGGCCTGTTGGCCGAATCGGTCATCGGCGACGGTCGGTTGCGCGGGCTCGTGGTGGGGATGGGCCTCAACGTGCGTTGGCCTGCCGAGTTGCCCGAGGACCTCGCCGGGATCGCGGTGGCACTCAACCACCTCAGCGAGGTGCGGGTCGACCGGATCGAGTTGTTGGTGCGCTGGTTGGAGCTCTTCGACGCGGCGTACGGGCGTCTCATCGCCCCGGGCGGGACGGGAGCAGCGATGCTCCTCGCCCGGTATCGGGACACCTGTGCCACCTTGGGCCGGGAGGTTCGCGTGGAGGTGGCCGATCGTGTTCTCGAGGGACGGGCCGTCGACGTCAGCGATCACGGCCACCTGCTGGTCCAGGTCGGTCCCGATCTCGTCGAGGTGACCGCGGGCGACGTCGTGCACGTGAGGCCGAGCTGAGGGATTGCGCTACCGGAGGGGCCAAACTCGCCGATTCGCAACGACCAACTCGCCGATTCGCCGGGGTTGGACCCATTCGAGGACCCGGTCAGGGGTCGATGGCGGTTCGACGCAACTCGGCGAAGGCGGTCATCGCCGCACGTGTCAGGGGGCCGGGTGAGGCCCCAAGCGCGGCGCCGTCGACAGAATCGATGGGTTGGACGTCGCGCACGCTGGAGAGCAGGAACGCCTCGTCGGCGTCCCGCAACGCCGAGACGGCAAGGTCCTCCTCGGCGATGTCGGGAACGGCCAGAAGGAGGAGGTCCCGGGTGACCCCGGCGAGGCAGCCGGCCGACAGCGGCGGGGTGACGAGGCGCCCGGCGATGCCGACGACGAGATTGGAGCCCGACCCCTCGCAGAGGTTCCCCACCGTGTTGGCGAAGATGGCCTCGTCGCCCCCGTGGCGGGCGGCATGGGCTAGGGCGATGACGTTCTCCGCATAGGATGTCGTCTTCAGTCCGGCCGTCGCCCCGCGCTCGTTCCTGGGCCACGGGACGATGACCACCGCGGCGCTTGGCCTCTCGGGCGGCAGTGCGGCGATGGCCACGACCACGTTGGGGGGGCCGTCACCGCGTCCCGAGCCGAGGGGAGCGACGCCGCCGGTGACGGTGATGCGCAGGCGAGCCTCCGCCATGCCTCCGGTCTCGATGACCTCGGCGATCGCGAGCTCGAAGTAGGAGCGATCGGGAATCGACAGCTCGAGCGCTGCGGCGGTGCGAGCGAGGCGTTCGAGGTGGCGACGGAGTGCAAAGGGCCTCCCTCCCGTGACGCGCATCGTCTCGAACAGTCCGTCGCCCACGGTGAGGCCGTGGTCGAAGACCGAGATGACGGCATCGGCTGCGGATACAAGGTGTCCGTTGAGCCAGACAGGCGGGGCGTCGTGGGTCATCGGAGCAGTCTCCCTCATGTTGTCGTGACGGGCTGATGCATCGTGACGGGCTGGTACGTCGTGATGGGCTGATTCGAGGCCACCTGGAGCAGGCGGCTCGTCGTCAACTCGGTTTCCTCCCACTCGCCGAGCGGGTCCGAGCCCCAGGTGATGCCCCCGCCTGTTCCGAGGTGCACCTGGTCCTGGTCGAACCAGAAGGTGCGGATGGCGACGTTCAGATCGCCACGTCGATGGTCGGCATCGACCCATCCGATAGCTCCGCAATAGGGTCCGCGGGGGACGGTCTCGAGCCGGTGGATCAGCTCGAGGGCCGCCAACTTGGGGGCTCCGGTGACCGAGCCGGGGGGAAAGGTCGCGTCGAGCAGCTCGGCCCATCCCATGGTGGGACGGAGTCGTCCCCGAATCGTGCTCACGAGGTGGCTCAGGCCGGGGTGCGCCTCGACGGCACAGAGGTCGGGAACCTCGATCGAGCCCCACTCGCACACCCGCCCGAGGTCGTTGCGGACCAGGTCGACGATCATCACGTTCTCGGCGCGGTCCTTGTCCAGAAACCCATCCGGCGTTGCGGCGGTCCCCTTGATCGGCTGGGAGATCACGACCCGGCCCTCTCGTTGCAGGAAGCGCTCGGGCGACGCCGACGCCACGTGGATCCCGTGGTCGGGCAGGCGGAGCACGGCGGCGTGGGGGGAGGGG
>JACOTK010000319.1 GCA_016178435.1 Actinomycetota bacterium | reverse complement strand
GAGCGATCAACGTCGAGGTCGCCGCTGTTCCCGGCGCTGCCGGCGCCTTGCCGGCGGGTGCGCTGACCGTCATGTGCGGCCATGGCGAGCGGGCCATGACAGCGGCAAGTCTCCTCGTCGCCGGCGGCAACCACCAGGTGTCGGTGTTCGCCGGCGGGCCCGACACGTGGAGCGAGGCAACCGGGTTGGCACTCGACGTCGGACCATGAGCACGACGAACGGTGCCACCCCACTGCGACTCGGTCTGCGAGAGAACCTCGCCCAGTTCTCCCTGCTGGTGGGGGTCAACGCGCTCGTCGGGGGCATGGTCGGCCAGGAGCGCACCGTGCTGCCGCTCTTGGCCGAGCGCGAGTTCGCCCTGACCGCCTTCACCGCGACCCTCACCTTCATCGCCGCGTTCGGCGCCGTGAAGGCCGGTACGAACTTCTTCGCCGGTACCCTCTCCGACCGCTACGGGCGCAAGCCCGTCCTCGTGACCGGCTGGGTCATCGGCCTTCCCGTACCCCTGCTGTTGATGTGGGCCCCGAGCTGGGGCTGGGTGGTCTTCGCCAACGTGTTGCTCGGAGTGAACCAGGGTCTCACCTGGTCGACGACGGTGATCATGAAGATCGACCTCGTGGGCCCCGCTCGTCGAGGCTTCGCCATGGGGCTCAACGAGGCTGCCGGCTACGGGGCGGTCGCCGTCACCGCGCTCGCGACAGGCTGGATCGCCGAGCACGCCGGACTTCGTCCCGAGCCGTTCTTCCTCGGCCTCGCCTATGCCGGGCTCGGCCTCACCCTCTCGAGCCTGTTCGTGCGTGAGACCCACGCGCACGCCCGTCACGAGGCCGCCGGTCACGTGCCCGTCGTCGATGCGCACCACGAGGACCTGAGCACCGGCGAGATCTTCCGGCTCACCTCGTTTGGCGACAAGGCGCTGTCGTCGTGCTCGCAGGCCGGGCTCGTCAACAACCTCAATGACGGCCTCGCGTGGGGCCTGTTCCCGATCTTCTTCGCCGACGCCGGCCTGTCGATCGGGCGCATCGGCATCCTCGCCGCCCTCTACCCTGCCGTGTGGGGCCTCGGTCAGCTCTACACCGGGGGGCTCTCCGATCGCATCGGACGCAAACCCTTGATCGTGGGCGGCATGGGCACCCAGGCGGTCGCCATCGCCTGGATCGCCGCCCGCTCCGGCTTCGGCGCCTGGGCGGCGGGAGCGGTGGTGCTCGGCGCCGGAACCGCCATGGTCTATCCCACCCTGCTCGCCGCTGTCGGCGACGTCGCGCATCCGAGATGGCGTGCCCGATCGGTGGGCATCTACCGGCTCTGGCGCGACGGCGGCTTCGCCGTGGGGGCGCTGCTCGCCGGCGTGCTCGCCGATCTCGTCTCCATTCCCGCCGCCATCTACGCGGTGGCCGCCCTCACGGCCGCGTCGGCGCTCGTCGCCGCGCTTCGGATGTACGAGACCCACCCGCCCGAGCGTCGATCAGGCGCCGGCGCGCACCGATAAGCGCTGCACCGCTCAAGGGGCGCCGGTCACACAAGCCACGCGATGGGACCATCGGCCCTGGCCGCCGGCGCGCGCTCCTGTAAGGCTTGCACGGAGGCCTTGAGGAGCCTGTCCCCAAGAAAAGGGAGGGTTGCCATGATCTTCGTGGATCGCGTCGAAGCGGGTAGGCGCCTGGCCGTCAGGCTGGAACACCTTCGGAGTGAGCCCGTGGTGGTGCTCGGTCTCCCCCGCGGCGGTGTTCCCGTGGCCTTCCAGGTGGCCCAGGCCCTTGGCGCCCCGCTCGACGTCATCGTGGTGCGCAAGCTGGGCCTTCCCTTCCAACCCGAGCTCGGCATGGGCGCCATCGGTGAGGGCGACGTGCGCATCATCAACCGTGAGCTCGTCGAGCGAACGGGTGTAACCGAACGTGAGATCGCCGCTGTGGAGGCACGGGAACGGACCGAGCTCGATCGCCGGGTGAAACGATTCCGGGGCGCCCGTGCCGGCATCCCCCTCCACGGCCGCACGGCGCTGATCGTCGACGACGGCATCGCCACCGGCTCGACGGCACGTGCCGCCTGCCAGGTCGCCCGCGCCCGGGGAGCTGCGCGCATCGTGCTCGCCGTGCCCGTGGCGCCGCCGGACTGGAAGGCTCGCTTCGCGCACGACGCCGACGAGTTGATCGCCCTGCAGACCCCCCGGAGCTTCTCGGCGATCGGCCAGTTCTACCTGAACTTCAACCAGACCTCCGATGACGAGGTGGTCGCATGGCTCGATCGTGGCGCGCACATGACCCCGCCGCGAGCCCCCGAGGGGACTCCGGACGGGAACGCGAAGGGCGGGAACGCGAAGGGCCGGAACGCGAAGGGCGGCGTTACAGAGACCGGGGGCACGGGGGGCGGGGGCAGCGCACGAATCGACACGGACATCGAGTTGCAGGCGGGGGCGGTTCGCCTCACCGGGCGGCTCACGGTGCCCGAGGGGGCGATCGGCGTCGTCGTGTTCGCCCATGGAAGCGGCAGCACGAGTCACAGCCCTCGCAACCGCTACGTCGCCGGCATCCTCGACAAGGCAGAGATCGGGACGCTGCTCTTCGACCTGCTCACCCTCGACGAGGAGCACGACCGGGCCAAGGTGTTCGACATCGAGTTGCTCGCGGGCCGATTGGTCGCCGCCACCGAATGGCTGCGCTCGCAGCCACGAGTTGCAGGCCTCCCGGTGGGCTACTTCGGCGCAAGCACGGGCGCTGCTGCTGCACTGTGGGCCGCTGCCGAGCCCGGCGCAGACATCGCGGCGGTGGTCTCGCGAGGCGGTCGGCCCGACCTCGCCGCAGATCGCCTCGAAGTGGTGCCGACGCCGACGCTGCTGATCGTCGGTGGCCACGACGAGATGGTGCTCGGACTCAACCGTCAGGCCAAGGCCCGGCTGCGTTGTGAGAATCGACTCGTGGTCATCCCCGGCGCCACCCACCTCTTCGAGGAGCCCGGCACGCTGCACGCCGCCGCAGAAGCCGCCCGCAACTGGTTCACGATCCACCTCGCCGCCCGAGTGACGCCCGCTCCCATCGACCTGACGCGTCGCAGCCCACAAGGCGCGGTCTCCTCCCACCGACCACCCTGGGGCCTGTCCTCGCGCGAGGCCCTCTAGTCTCGAGCGACCGTCCGGGCGTGGATCTCGCTGGTCAGGGTGTGGATCTCCTTGACGATGCGGTCGGCCTCGATATTGGTCTCGTAGTCGTGACGTGCGAGGTCGCTGCTGATCTGATCCTCACGCTTGGCGGCGATCAACAAGATGGCGCCCTGCATCGCCGCAAGGCACGACAGGATGAGATTGAGCAGGATGAAGGGGTACTTGTCGAAGCCGACATTGCGGTTGCCGAGCATCCAGCCCGCGAGGAACATCATGGCCCCGATCACGAAGCCCCACGAGCCCATGCCGTTGCGCAGGCGATCGGCCGCCCGCTCGCCAAAGGTCAGGTCGCTGCCGCTTCGCACCCCCGGGTGGTGATGCCATGCGGACGGGCGAATGTGCAGCTTCGACTTCAGGGTCATGATGAGCGCTCGTTTCTCTCGGGTGCCGACGAGCCCTCATCATTGCCGCCCGCTCGGCGAAACGGCGCGCGTGGACCCCGTCAGCCAACCTCTCGTCCGGTGAAGGCGACCAGACGCTCCAGCGGACCTGCGCCGGCGGGCGGCGCCGTCTCCGGTGCGAAGGCCTCGCCGCGCATCTCGGACGTGAGCGCCTGACGGGCGAAGGCATCTGCCTCGGCCACGATGTCGGCGGGTGGCGCCCAGGGCTGTTGGGTTGCGGTGGCCAGATCCCACCCGTGGATCAAACCGTCGAGCGCGACGAGTCGTGCCAACACCGACCCGGGCATGGGCCCGGCCGGGCCCTCGATGATGCGATCCAGTGCGCCGGGGCTTTCCACGGCCTCGAGAAGAGCGTCCATCGCCTCATGAAAACCATCCCTCGGGTCCTCCGAGGCGCCCGCGGTCGTTGCCTCGCCCGTCCCGTCGGGCGTCGTCCCCAGGAACCCCAGAGCAAGCGCCGACCCCAGACCCGTCATGTGGCCCAGGATGCCTGTCACATCGAAGGCTCGACACGGTGTGGGGGCCGTGAGTTGCCCGTCGCCGATACCACCCCCGACCTTCTTCAACATCGGGATGATGATCGCCAGTTGCTCGTTGCCTTCCATTGCAGCTCCTTCGTGATGAGCCCCGGTGACGGGCTCTCGGTGGACCGATCCGGCGGAGGAATGCCGGTTCTCCTCATTCAAGACCACCCTCGGTGCTGCGACTGGTTCCAATACTGAACCTCTCGGATGGATCGACGTGTCAGAATGGCGCCATGACCGCCTACGGCCAGTACTGCCCCATCTCCCGGTCGGCCGAGGTGATCGGCGATCGCTGGACGATCCACATCGTGCGCGATCTGCTGACGGGCACGACCAGGTTCAACGAGCTGATCCGCGGCAACCCCGGATTGTCCCGTGCCCTGCTCACACGCCGTCTGCGCCAACTCCGCCTCGCCGGCGTGGTCGAGCACGACGAGGCGGGCTGCTATCGCCTCACCCGGGCCGGTCGTGATCTCGAGCCGCTGATCCTCGGCCTCGCCTCGTGGGGGGCGCGATGGTCCTTCGGCGAGCCGGACCCCACCGAGCTCGACCCGGACCTGTTGTTGTGGTGGCTCCATCGCCGGATGGACACGACCGGCGTCCCCCGACCCCGCTTCACCGTGCACGTCACGTTCTCGGATCACCCCAGGCAATACTGGATCGTCGCCGAGCCGCAGGCCTCCCTGTGCGTGGCCGACCCGGGCTTCGAGATCGACGTGAAACTGCACGCCACACGTTCCGCGCTGTATCGCACCTACCTCGGCCAAGACCTTCTGATCGATGCCCATCGCCGGGGTGACATCTCGCTCTCGGGCTCGACCTCGGCCGTGGGCGCCTTCCACGAGGCGTTCGGGCCCTCTCCCGTTTCGCACATCGTCGCCGAGGAGACCGGTCCGCGGGAACCGGCGAGATGACCTGCCGGCGACCTGCCCGCCGGCGCCGGCCTCTACAACCCCAGCTTCCGGAGGATCCAGCGGCGCCGCAGCATGTCCATGAGGCCGTTGCCGTTCAGGTCGGCCTCGACGGTGAGGGAGCGGTTCTCGGCCGACCCG
>JACOTK010000318.1 GCA_016178435.1 Actinomycetota bacterium | reverse complement strand
GGATTTCAAAAGTGTTCAGGCGAAACTGCCCCCGGCGAACACTTCGCCATTGAAGAAAATTTGAAACGGTGAGGGGGGCCGGAATTACTTCATGGTCGGCATCGCAAATTCCGCGCCTGCGGCGATGCTTGACGGCCAACGCTGCGTCACTGCCTTGTGCTTGGTGTAGAAACGGACCGATTCAGGACCATGCGCATGGTGGTCGCCGAACAGGCTGCGGATCGCGATGCGTCGGACCGTGCGCTTCATCTCGGTGTGGAGGTCGATGTGATCGCCGGGGCTCCATCGCCTCAGTGTTCGGTCGATCTCCTCGGACACGACGGGCCCATAGCTTCGGATCCGCCGGATCCCGAAGGCGGGCTGCACGAGGCGGCGGCGGCGGTCGTGTTCGGGGCCATCGGTAACCCCAGCGCGGTGTTCCCCTCGAGCGGGATCAGCGATGCGAAGGCGTCGCGCCAGCTGAAATCGTTGACGTTGGTGTTCAGGATCATCTCGTTCGCGTCCCGTCCGAGCAGATAGACGAAGGCGAGTGGGCCCATCCCGACCTTCACGATCGGCCCGTACCGGTCCTGCAACGCCATGAGGGTGGTGTAGGGACTACGGAGCATGCGGACGCCCCACAACAGGTGTCCGAGCGGCGTCCGGGGACCGGGCAGTCGGCTCATGACGCCGGCTTCGGTGCGAAGTAGCCGGCCAGGGCATCCACCCACGTGGTGACGAAGCCGTCGTCGTCGACCGGCGCGGGGACGTCGATGAGAGCTTCGATCACGGCAACGTCACGACGGCACCAGCGAAGACCGCGGCGACAGCTTCGATGTCGATCTTGCGTCGTCTGGTCCATCACAACCTCCTTGACCTCATGGCGCCTGAGGCGCTGGATGCACGACCACACCAGTGTGATTCTGCTGTTCATGGGGCAACGAATCGTCCGTCCCGTTATCGATCACAGAAGAATCAATCGTTCCATCTGTGATCCTTATCCCGTGCAATGTCGCCGTGGACTTCCGGCGCTCGGTCGAGGTGGTGATCCCTGGTGTGCGGGGGCGCATTCTCGCGGTGTTGACCGAGACCACCGCTGAGCTGAATCTACGGACCATCGCTCGACTGTCCGGAGTCAGCCCCGCTCAGGCTCATCACGCCGTCGCCCTCGGAGAGGAGCTGCTGGAACGAGTTGGAGATCGCTGTCTCGTTGACCGCCAGGATGACCGGGTCGGCCATGGTCTGTACCGCTTCCGCTCGTTTCCAGTGGGACCGTTGAACGAGTTCATGCCGCCCACAACGTCAGCGTGCTGGAACGCTGGCTCACCGAAGCATCGAAGGAGACCGGAGTGGCGGCCGGGCGCCTGCGTCGTTGGCTCGGCTTCATGGTGGTCGCAGCGATGCTCGACGAGGCCCGGCATGCCGAGGACGGCGAGCCGCTGTTCCTCGTGAAGGGCGGGGTGGCGATGGAGCTGCGCATTGACTCGGGCGCGCGGGCGACCAAGGACTTCGATACCGCCTTCCGGGCCGGCATGGAGGCAGTGACCGACCACCTCGACCCAGCGCTACGAGCCGGGCACGGCGACTTCACTGCGACGAGGACCGAGTTGGAACCCGTGAAGGACACCGGCGCCGCCCGATGCGAGATCAAGCTCGCGTACCGTGGCTCACCACGCTTGCCGAGCACCCAGACCGATACCAGATCGAACCCGCTGACCACGTTGCGCTCGTCGCATCCGGCAATCTGCTGCTGGACGCGCCCTGGTCAGGCGCCGAGTGATCCCGGCCGCAAGCCCGCAGCCGTGTCAACAAGAGCAAGCCAGGCACGACCGGCAGTTCCTCCCACGCTCCTCCCAATCTGGTCGGGAAATGGCGGACCGTGACGGTCACCAGCGGTCGCGCCCGCTACGCTCTGACCAGGACATTTGTCCTGGTCAGAGCGAGTTTCCTTGGCGCCCCCGGCAGGATTCGAACCTGCGACGCACGGTTTAGGAAACCGACGCTCTATCCCCTGAGCTACGGGAGCATGGTATGCAAATCGGGCTGGTCGGCTACGGTTTTCGAGACTCTTGGAGGGCTTTCGACGGCCAGGCTCCCAGGCGGGATCCCGCGAGAATCCCGCGGACGGTGCAGCACCATCCGTCACGAGGCAGCACTCAGCAGGACAAGCAGGTGGTTCACGGCATCCAGCGTAGGCGCGCTCGGCCCAAGCGGATCAGTTCTCGCCGGCCTCGCCAAGCAACTTTCTTCAGACATCGAAGCTTGCCCGGGCGATACCCTTCCGCCACACGGCTGGAAACCCACACTCACCGAGTTGAACGAGCACCGCCTCTCGTATGACCCGGTCAGCCACCTCCACGAACGGTCCCATGAAGTGCGAACTTGGCTCTGTAGGCAAGCGCAACGTCGTCATCGCCGCACCGCCTCGATGGCGAACGCCTGCAGCTCCTCGGTGCGGTTTGTAGGCATCGACATCTACGTCGCTCCCACGTGGGACAACAGATGGGACGGTGTTGGCCGGTCCTCTCGTCGGCGAGCCGGGCATGCTCGTCGCCACGCTCGATCTCGGTGCGCTCACCATGGCCAGACGGGAATTCGATCCGATCGGCCACTACTCCCGTCCCGATGTCTTCCATCTCACCGTCAACACAGGCTGCGCTGGTTCCTGAACCTCCAACAGACGTTGACTCACCTGCGCCGACGGCACCGTCGTCGATCTCAGCGCATCCGCGAAAGGATTGCCCATTCGGCGTGGATGGGCAATCGCAGAGTTGGTGGAGGTCGCAGTCGAGCACTCAGGCGCCTCGGTACATCCGCTCGAGATCGATCAGCTCCACATCCTCGCGGGCCTCCGCCGCGGCAAGGAGGTTCCGGTCGAATCCTGTTGCCGAAAAGAGCAGGAGCTTCGTGACCGCCTGTGCCTGGCCTCGGTCGATGAGGAGAGCGCGGATCGTCTGGAGCCTGTCGAGATCGGCGATGGTCCTCATCTTCGTGGTGTGCTTCGCCTCACCGATGGCCGCTACCTCTGTTGCACCGCTGCCTCTCCGGACCATGGCGACCACATCGAGCTCGTGTTGAGCTCTCGCCTTTGAGTCGTTGACGATCGCAGCGCCGACCTCACTGACCTGCCCACCCGTTGTTACCGGTGATGCGAACTTGAACACGAAGTCACGGGCTAGCTGCTCGAAGTGTGGACCGAGCACATGAGTTGAGAATCGCGGCTGAGCGTCGGCCCAGGCGTCGGCGAAGCGTCGGTCCTCGAAGCGGGCGAGGTCGCGACGCGTCACGACGTGGTGGAAGCGCACGATGGGATCGGCGAGCCGGTAGATCGGGCGGCGTCTCTTGAACATGTCGTCGTCCCGAGCCACGAAGCCCGCTTCCTCAAGTGCCTTCAAGGGATGCTGGACGGCCCGGTTCTCTCGCCCGACTGCGGCGGCGATGTTCGCCTGGGACGTGTTCCCGGCCGCGATGGCGCCGACCACGGCGTGGTAGAGCGCTCGGTCGGAGAGGGCGCGCTCCTCGCTCAGCAGGTAGTCATCCTCACGGAACATGGCACTGGCTGGGTTGAGGACGCCGTGCTCGAGCCAGCGAACAAAGTCCCCCATCCGGGTCGGAGCCTTGGCGGACACGAGATCGCGGTAGCCCGGCGTGCCCCCCAGCACTGCGTGGACATGGAAGGCGACCTTCGGTTCGTCGATGGCCCAGAACTGCCCTGCTGTCCGATAGTCGAAGGTTCCGACTGGCAAGTCGTGACTGGCACGGCCCCGTAGCGCCTGTGTGCCTACGAGGAGGTTCGCCATCACCGACAAGGCAGAGCCGCAGAGGATGAGACGGACTGCTGCGCCGCTGTCGCGTGATGCGTCGATGCGTCGCTGGAGGAGCGAGGGCAGCTCCGGTGAATGCGCGAGCAGGTAGGGAAACTCGTCGATCACGACCAGTGCCGGCTTGTCTCCCTGGCGGATGTCGGTGATTGCTCGGATCGCGTCCTCCCAGCCGGCGAACGCAAGTCGCCCTCCTGGAACATCGAGGTACTCGCCGGCCGCTGTACCGAAGGCGTCAAGGGCCTGGGACTGCTCCTGCTCGAGAGCTTGGTAGTAAAAGCCCCCGCTCCTCTCGGCGAGGCGACGCAACAAGAAGGACTTGCCCTGCCGTCTCCTGCCTCGGACGAGGGCCAGTCGGATGCCTGGGCCACCCTGCTGTGCGAAATCGACGAGGTCAGACCACTCGGCCTCCCGGTCGAAGAGCTCGGTTGGACGATCCATGTTGGGATTGTACCAAGTGAAGTTTGTATAAGTGAGGTTTGTACTTGGGGAGGCTGTTACGGAGTACGGATACCTCACGATTACCTAATCCGGACCTTTCAGTAGTCGGGTTCGGCGCGGGCGAGGTCGCCGTCGAGGGCGACGAGCCGCATCCACGCCAGCAGGTCATGAGCGATGAGCGCTTCGGTCATCCAGGCGGCGTTGATGGCGAAGTCGGCCGAGGGCAGGTTGGTGTTGCCGGGCCGCAAGATCCCGGCCACGTCGAGGCGGCCTGCGTCTTCGTGTCACCGCCGATCGTCCCGGCGTTGCCGGGCCGCAAGATCCCGGCGAGGGCCTCCGTTTACGATTCACCATGAGAGTGCCCTTCCGACAGGGGGTTGCTGTTGCTTCGACACCATCAGTTTCCCTTGCCAGGAGGGCTCTTTCGCGGACGCGGACCCCTCAGCCCGAGCCGCTTACTGAAAGGTGCGGGCTAAGCGCAGAGCTCCTCGCATGGCAAGTGAAGAACTCAGGCCGGGACGTTCCCCCTGAGTCGTTGGCACGACTTTCCGAGTTGGTCAGCCGGCCCTCGCGCTTCGGTCCCTATTGAACGAACCCTGTCCTCCAACAACGAAGCAGCCGATACCAGAGATCAAGACCAGCGGGCATCGTCAGGCGGCGGGCTCGTCAGTACGGGTCCGGTAGACGTGGCCCATCTGGACGGCGAAGGCCACGAGCGGCACCGACAGGAACGCCCCCAGGATGCCGCCGATCGCCAGACCCCCCGCCACGGCCAACACGGTCACGAGCGCGTGCAGGCGAAGGGCGGGGCCGAGAATCAGCGGCTG
>JACOTK010000317.1 GCA_016178435.1 Actinomycetota bacterium | reverse complement strand
GATCGTGAACAGCGCGATGGAGAACTTCCGGTCCTCCGGCTTGTTGCTCGGGTTGCGATCGGTGTACGGAGCGAGGATCAGGGCGAACAGGCCCATGCCGGGAATCGTCACACCGGCGACCATGGGGTGGAACATCGTGAGAAGCTCCTGAAGGCCGAGGAAGTACCAGGGCGCCTTCGAGGGGTTCGGGGTCAGGTTGTAGTTGGCCAGGATCAGCAATGGGGCGTTGACGAACGCCGAGAAGATCAACAGGAACGCGGTGACCGCCAGGGCGGCGACGAACTCGGCGATCAGCAGGTGGGGCCAGGTGTGGACCTTGTCGGTCGGGGTGGCCTTGACATCCTGGATGGAGCCGGCCTTGACCACCGTCAGCAATCGCTGCGTGTGACCCTCGGGGCCGGCGGGAAGTGGAGGGGGCAGAGCCGGGGCGGCCACCGCGCCGGCCGTCGGACGCTCCTGGGTCGCGACCGCGCCCGCCGCTGCGGACTCCTCGCCGGAGGACGCTGCCTCGTCGTCACCGGAGGCCTTTGCGGCGGCCTTGGCCCGCGCCGCTTCTGCTCGCAATCGGAGGTGTTCGGGAAGCTCAGCCATGAAGGTCTCGTTTCTACTCGCTGCGCGGCGCGGACCTAGAGGGGCCCGGAGATGCCGCCGTCCTTACGGACTCGCCAGAAGTGGATGGCCATGAAGATCACGATCACGAACGGGAACATCAGGACGTGCAGCACATACCAACGCAACAAGGTGTCGGAACCGATCTCCTTGCCACCAAGGAGCACGTAGCGCACCTGGTCACCGAAGACCGGTGTGTAACCCATCATGTTGGTGCCAACGGTCACGGCCCACAGGGCGAGCTGGTCCCACGGCAACAGATAGCCGGTGAAGGACAGGAGAAGGGTGAGGTTCAACAAGATGATGCCGATGACCCAGTTGAACTCGCGAGGTGGCTTGTAGGCGCCGTGGTAGAACACGCGTGCCATGTGCAGGAACACGGCGATGACCATGAGATGCGCCGCCCAGCGGTGCATGTTGCGCACCAGCAGGCCGAAGGCCACTGCGGTCTGCAGGGTGTAGATGTCGTTCCACGCGGCAGCAGCGGTGGGTCGATAGAAGAACATCAGGAAGATGCCCGTGACCGTCAACAGGATGAACAGGAAGAAGCTGAGTCCCCCCAGGCAAAGCGTGTAGCTGACCTTGACGGCGTGCCTCTTCACCTTGACCGGGTGCAGGTGGTAAAGCACCGAGTTCATGATCACGTACGAACGGTTCCTGGGGCTGTCGGTGTAGCCCTTTCGGAAGATCGAGCCGGGTCGGAAAATCGAGCTCCAAGCCTGGGAGCCCTGAACGGTCTCAACCAGCTTGCTCATCGCTCCGGCCATGCCGGGTTTGTTCTCAAGAGTCTTGGCCATGGGTCCTTCCAGATTCTCCGTTACGCGGCTATCGGTCTACTAGAACCGCATGCCGTAGGCGTAACCGTGGCTGCTGTCACGTTGGTGCTGGTCACCATCGCGGGCGGACACGCCGGCCTTGCCCATGATGATGACCCCGGTCGGGCATCGATCGACACAGAGGCTGCAGCGGGTGCAGACATCTTCGTCGACCACGAAAATGACATGGTCGTCCGGATCCAGGCCGGGTTCGCTCGTGTTGGTCGCTTCGCTGATGGCATCGGTGGAGAGCATGTGGATGCACTTCCACGGACAGATGTCGACGCAGCCCTCGCACATGATGCACTCGGCCTGGTCGATGTGGAGGAACTGCTTGGGCTTGACCGAACCGGCAAGGGCGGCCGTGTCGATCTCCTGGAGCACATACTCTCCGGGAAACGACGGCATCGGTGGATTCGCATCCGTCTTTGCCATGCGAATCAGGCCTTCTTCAGCAGCGGCCGGCCGTAGGCGGACAATGCTTCCTTGGGCTTGGACTGGCCACGCTTCTGCCACAGCACCCACGCCGTCCCGTGGGCGCCCAGAAAGATGCCGTACAGGCCGGACACGGCAATGTCACGAACGACACGCCAGGTGAGCGTGAACGGGAGCTTGTCGAAGATCTTGCCCGGGCCGAGAAGGATCTTGTCGGGCCGCCAACCCAGTTCGCTGTCGGCCCACGTGAGGAATTGGTGGGGAACGACGCCGTAGATCCAGAAGATCACGAAGAAGGTGAACACGGCGGCAACCATGGCCTCGCCCCAGGTGAGTGGCGTGCCGGGCTTGCGCTTGACGCCCACGGTGACGATGACGGCGGCACACACGAAGGTCACGGCCAGAGACGCCAGGAATGCAACCATGCTGTGAATCCTCCTCCTGATGACGCTCGTGAAACTTCTCACATTGTAGGTGCACAGCTCGGCACCCTACGGATTCAGGTCTATCACGGGGCCTCGCCGGCCGACACATCGGAGCGGGTTAAGGTAACCGTCAGGGCCGACTTGGCCCCTCGGTGGTTTCGGAACCTAAGGTAAGCGGGCAAAAGACGCAAGCAGGGACCAGGTCGGGAGGCCAGTTATGAGCGAGATTCCGGAGCACCTCCTTCGCCGTTCGAAGGAACGGCGAGCCGCCCTCGGTCAAGGTGGAGAGGCAGCCGGCACCCCGACAGGCTCGCCGTCCGAAGGTGGGGACGCGCCGGCGGGCGCCGCGGCGCCCGTTGCGGCAGCCTCCTCGACGCCCGCCACCGCGCAATCCGGCCCCGCCGAGGTTGCCCAGGCCGCTCCCCGTCCCCCCTATGTCGAGGCTTCGCTCCGCCGGCCCCGCATCCCGCGCTGGGCCCTGCCGGTGCTCGTGATGCTGCCGGTGTGGGGCTACATCTACATCGGCGCCCTCAAGCCTGCGGACACCGCCGTGGCGCTCGAGCCCGAGCTCGCACTGGGCCAACAGATCTACGGCACCAAGTGCGCGAGCTGTCACGGCGCCGGCGGCCAGGGTGGAGTCGGGCGACCGCTGGAGGGTGGCGAGGTGCTGCTCACTTTTCCGGACCCCCAACAGCACATCGATTGGGTCGTCGGCGGCTCGACGCCCAAGGGCACACCCTACGGCGACCCGAACAGGCCCGGTGGGCAGCGGCTGTCGCAAAGCTTCGGTGTCATGCCGGCCTTCGGTTCTTCACTGTCGGCCGAGGAGATCAACGCCGTCGTTCGCTACGAGCGGGAGATCCTCAGCGGCGAAGCGGGCACAGGGGCAACTGCCGGCGCGCCGGCGAGTGGCGGTCACTGACCGGTAGGAGCGATCCGCCGGTGCTCGACCACGGCGGCCGCCGCCTTGCCCGGTAGCGTTGAGGCATGACGCGTCGAGGCACAGACCGGTGACGGGCGGGAACCACGATGTGCTGGTCGTCGGCGGCGGCCCTGCAGGGGCGACAACCGCCTATTGGTTGGCCAAGGCCGGTCACAACGTCCTGATGGTCGAGAAGAAGCACTTTCCGCGGGAGAAGACCTGCGGTGACGGCCTGACGCCACGAGCGGTCAAGCAGCTCGTCGACATGGGTCTCGAGCACGAGCTCGCGCCCTACCACCGGTTCGAGGGCCTGCGAACGGTTGCGCACGGCCGCACCATCGAGATGCGCTGGCCCGACCATCCCGTCTATCCCTCGCACGGTTACGTCGTCCGTCGTCGGGATCTCGATCAGTTCGTCGCGGAACACGCCGTGAAGGCCGGGGCCACGTTGTGGCAGGCGAGTGAGGCCGTTGCGCCCATCATCGAGCAGGGCAAGGTCGTGGGCGCCACGATCAATCGCAAGGATCTCGGCGCCACCGAAGAGGTTCGCGCCGACTACGTCGTGGTCGCCGACGGGTCGAACTCGAGGTTCGGTCGAGCGATCGGCACATCCCGCAACAAGACCTATCCGCAGGGCATGGCCATCCGCGGCTACTACGAGAGCCCTTTGCACGACGACCCCTGGATCGAGTCGGCACTGGATGTGCGCGACCGAAACGGCAACGCGCTCCCCGGTTACGGCTGGATCTTCCCGCTGGGTGACGGCACGATCAACGTCGGCATCGGGCTGCTCTCGACCTTTCGGGACTGGAAGTCGGTCAACACCTCACACCTCATGGAGGAGTTTGCCGCCACCGCTCCTGCCTATTGGGGCATCTCGCCGGAGACCAAGGTGTCGGAACCGACCGGGGGACGCCTCCCCATGGGAGGGTCGGTGGGGCCCAAGGCAGGGCCTCGCCACCTGGTGGTCGGCGATGCGGCCGGGTCGGTCAATCCCTTCAACGGCGAGGGGATCGACTATGCCTACGAGACCGGGCGTCTGGCCGCCGACGTCCTCGACGAGGCCATTCGGACCGACAACCCGCTCGCCCTGCAGCGCTATCCCCAGACGCTCGAGGACGAGTACGGCCTCTACTTCAAGGTGGCACGACTTTTCGTGAAGCTCATCGGTCACCCTGCGCTCATGCGGGAGATGACCCGCGTCGGCATGCACTCGACGCCGCTGATGGAGTGGCTGTTGCGGATCATGGCCAACCTGTTGCGTCCCGATGAGCTCGGTCCCGCCGAGGTGGCCTACAAGATGGCCGCTGCCATCGTGCGCCGGGTGCCGGACCGGGCGATCAAGGCCTGAACCGGGGAAGGACATGCCCGGTCAAGG
>JACOTK010000316.1 GCA_016178435.1 Actinomycetota bacterium | reverse complement strand
GCTGAACAACTGACACCACATCTCCTCGCCGGCCAGAAGGGGGAAGAGGTAGCGCTCCTTCTGCTCGGGAGTGCCGGCGTGGACGATCGTGGGACCCGCCCAACCGATGCCGATCGGGTTCATCGGCCTGGAAACCCGAGCCCTCTTGAGCTCATCGTCGATGATCAGCTGATGGATGGGGTCCGCATCCAGTCCCCATGGCGCGACCCAATGGGGAACCACGTAGCCGGCCTCGGCCAGTTGTCGGCCGGAGGGCGACGGATTCTCCCGCAACCAGGTGCGAACGGCGATACGTCGGGGGTCATCTTCTGCGGGAAGCTCGAAATCCATGAGCGCATGGTAGTGAGTCGGGCCCGGCTGATGCGAGACGTCGGGCCTCGACGAGGCCCGACGGAACTGGCCACTCGACAGTAGTTGCATGTACAAAGGAGAACGGGGGCCAATGGAGCCAACGGGTGACTCGTCATCCTGAACAGGAGCTTGGCAATGGAACGTCTGGGTAGATGGTGTTACAACAAGCGCAGGATCGTGGTCTTTGCCTGGGTCCTCTGCCTCGCCGTCACGGGCACTCTGGCCATCACCTCAAATGGTGAGTTCGCCACCAACTTCAGATTGCCCGGCTCGGAGTCACAACGCGCGCTGGACCTGCTCACCGAACGTTTTCCGGACTTCGCCGGCTCCACCGCCGACATCACCTTCGCGACGAAGAGCCCCCAAAAGGTCGATGATCCGGGTATCCGGGCACGGATGGAAAGGATGTTCGCCGAGGTCGAGAAGCTGCCGCACGTGTCCGGCATACGATCCCCCTACCTCCTGCCACCCGAGTTCGCGACGTCCTCGGACGCGACGATCGCCTTTGCCGTTGTGCAGTTCGACGTCCAGGGCCCCGATGTTCCGAAATCGACCGTCGACACCATGAAGGAGCTCGCCGCGGAGGCCGACGGCGATGACCTGCAGGTGGAGCTGGGTGGCGTCGTCGTCCAGTTCATCGAGCAGGCCAGCTCGGCCAAGGACTCGGGCAGCGGCCTCATTCTTGCGGCGGCGATCCTGCTCCTGACGTTCGGCTCGGTGGTCGCGATGGGCTTGCCGCTCATGACCGCGCTGTTCGCGCTCGGCACGGGCATGGCCCTCATCACGCTGGCGCTTGCCGTCATGGACATCCCGTTCATGGTCACCGAGATGGCCTCGATGATCGGCATCGGCGTGGTCATCGATTACGCCCTGTTCATCGTCACCCGTTACCGCCAGGGCCTCCATGCCGGCCTCAGTCCCGAAGAGGCGACCGTCACCTCCATCAACACGTCCGGTCGCGCCGTCGTCTTCGCCGGAACGATCGTGATCATCTCGCTCCTGGGCATGCTGTTGATGGGACTCCCCTTCGTACGCGGGCTGGCGATGGCCACCGCCGTGGTGGTGCTCCTGACGATCCTCACGTCGATCACCCTGCTGCCCGCTGTGCTGGGATTTGTGGGCGAGTCGATCGACCGCCTCCACATTCCGGGTCTCCGCTCCGATGAGAGCGCCCATCGTGAGACGAGGTGGTTCCGCTGGAGCCGATTCATTCAGCATCACCCCTGGCTGGGCGCGGCCGTGGGACTCACCATCCTGCTCACGCTGTCGATCCCGTCGCTCTCGATCCGTCTCGGTTCCGCGGATGCGGGCAACGATCCGAAGTCGATGACCACCCGCCGTTCGTACGACCTCATCGACAAGGCCTTCGGCCCGGGACGGAACGGACCACTGCTCTTGACCGCGGTCCTGCCGGGCGCCGGTGATGCGACCGATGAGGCAGCCGACATGAAGGTCATGAGCGGTCTGGCGAAGACCATCGCTGCTGAGCCCAACGTCGGCAGCGTCCTGCCCGTCATCCCCAACGAAACCAGGGACACCGCGATCCTCATCGTCTACCCCAAGACCTCGCCGCAGGACGAGAAGACCGAGGTGCTCATCAAGAGGCTGCGACACGAGGTGATTCCGGCCGCGCTCGAGGGCTCCGACGTCGAGGTGCACGTCGGCGGGGTGACCGCCCTGTTCGCCGACATGGCCGACCAGCTCGGTAGGCGCCTGCCACTGTTCATCGGCGCCGTCATGGCGCTCTCGTTCATCCTCCTGATGATCGTGTTCCGATCGTTGCTGGTGCCCCTCAAGGCAGCCGTCATGAACCTGCTCTCGATCAGCGCTGCCTACGGCGTCGTCGTGGCCGTGTTCCAGTGGGGCTGGGGCAAGGACCTCATCGGCATCGACCGAGTGGGCCCAATCGAGTCGTTCGCCCCGATGATGATGTTCGCCGTCCTCTTCGGGCTCTCGATGGACTACGAGGTCTTTCTCCTCTCGCGAGTAAGGGAGGAGTGGCTGCGCACGAACGACAACGCCGTGTCCGTCGCCGACGGCCTTGCGACGACTGCGAAGGTCATCACCGCCGCCGCGGCCATCATGATCTCGGTCTTCGCCTCCTTCGTGCTCGGCGACAATCGCCTCATCAAGCTGTTCGGTCTCGGTCTGGCGAGCGCGATCTTCATCGACGCCACCATCGTGCGCATGCTGTTGGTGCCGGCGACCATGGAGCTGCTGGGCCCCGCAAACTGGTGGCTGCCGAAATGGCTCGATCGGGCACTTCCCGTCCTCAGCATCGAGGGCGAGGACCAGCCGCTCACCTCCGTGCTCGATGAGATCGACGCGGAGCTCGAGGACGAGATCAACCTGGCCATGGAGGAAGAGGCCCAAGAGGCGAGATCGCACCGGTGACCGGCTCCTCGCTCGCCATGGCACTCCCCCTGCCGGGCGAGGAGCCAATCGGCCGGTGAGGGCAAAAGACTCTGGCGCTCCGACGATCTGCATGAGATCGTCAACGCTCTTCTCGAGAGTTGGAGCGTTGCGTGGAGGAAAACCTGCGGCTCGGTCGTATTGCCGGCATTCGGGTGGGCATGAACTGGAGCCTGCTCGTCATCTTTTGGCTCATCACCTGGAGCCTGGCCACGGAGGCGTTCCCTCAGGAGGCGCCGGGTCGAACCGACCTGGCCTACTGGGTCACCGGCGTGATCGCCTCGGTGTTGTTCTTCAGCTCGCTTCTCGCCCACGAGATGGGCCATGCCCTGCTCGCCCGGCGATCAGGCATCGCCGTGGAGGGCATCACGCTGTGGCTCTTCGGGGGTGTGGCAAGGCTCAGTGGTGAAGCCTCCAGCGCCCGCTCCGAGCTTCGGGTGGCGGTTGTCGGACCTGCGATCAGTTTGACCGTCGGGGTGCTCTTCGCCTCCTTGGCGCTGCTGGTCGACGCCCTCGGGGCCCCTGCGCTGGTGAGCGCCGCACCCGCCTGGATCGGCCGCATCAACATCGTTCTGGCGCTGTTCAACCTCGCGCCTGCCTACCCCCTCGATGGCGGCCGAGTGCTGCGAGGCGTGCTCTGGCTCCGTCACGGCGATCGCATCAGGGCCACCCTGACCGCAGCGCGAGCAGGACGTTTCTTCGGCTGGTTCCTCATCTCCTTGGGACTGCTGGAGTTCCTGGCGGGCGGCACGCTCGGCGGGGTGTGGTTCGTGTTCCTCGGTTGGTTCCTCCTGGGCGCCGCACGTGCCGAGATCGAGGGAGTTCTCCTGCGCGACCTGCTCAAGGACACCAGGGTGCGTGCCGTGATGACGTCGGACCCGGTCACGGTCGCACCCGACGTCAGCATCGAGGATCTTCTGGAGGACTACACGCTTCGCCATCACTGCTCGGCATTTCCCGTCGTCGACACCTCCGGAGCCCTGATCGGCCTGGTCACCCTCGCCCACATCAAGGGCGTTCCTCCCGATCGCCGTCGGGAGCTCACCGTTGAGGATGTCGCGTCTCCCATCGAGCGGGTCCCCACCGCCGGCCCCGATGATCGACTGGTCGATCTGCTCGGTCGCATCACCGCCCCCGAGAATCGGGTCCTCGTCCTCGATCAGGGTCGCCTCGTGGGCATCGTCACCGCCACGGACATCACCCGAGCCCTGGACTGGGCGGGAATGAGGTCCCATCGAGCCCCCGAAGAGTCGCAATAATCACGGAGATGTCACACGAAATGCCCATGGGGATGCGAGCATGGCGAGATGATCTTCGACGGCTTCGTCCAGCAGCTCCCCGACATCGACCCGGGGGAGACCCAGGAGTGGCTCGACAGTCTCGATGCCGTCGTCAGCCATCAGGGTAAGGCGCGTGCCCAGTTCATCGTGGCCAAGCTCCTGGAGCGGGCGCGTGCGCTGCAGGTCGGGATCCCCGCCACGGTTTCGAGTCCCTACGTCAACAGCATCCCGCCCGAGGAACAGGCCTGGTTTCCCGGCGACGAGCATCTCGAGCGCCGTATCCGCGCCTACATCCGTTGGAATGCCGCGGTCATGGTCGTCCGGGCCAACAAGCATTCGGAGGGCATCGGTGGCCACCTCGCCACCTACGCGTCGTCGGCCTCCCTCTACGAGGTGGGCTTCAACCACTTCTTCCAGGGCAAGGACGACGGGCGGGCGGGCGACCAGATCTACTTCCAGGGCCATGCGGCTCCCGGTATCTATGCCCGTGCCTTTCTGGAGGGACGCCTGACCGAGGCCCATCTCGACAACTTCCGCCGCGAGGTCGGCGGCGGCGGCCTCTCCAGCTATCCGCACCCGCGACTCATGGCGGACTTCTGGGAGTTCCCCACCGTCTCCATGGGCCTGGGACCCCTCACCGCCATCTACCAGGCCCGCTTCAACCGCTATCTGCACAATCGGGAGATCGTCGACACCAGCGGCTCGCGCGTGTGGTGCTTCCTGGGCGACGGCGAGTGCGATGAGCCGGAGTCGCTCGGTGCGCTGTCCATCGCGGCTCGCGAACGCCTCGACAATCTCATCTTCGTCGTCAACTGCAATCTGCAGCGCCTCGACGGCCCGGTTCGCGGCAACGGAAAGATCATTCAGGAGCTCGAGGCCGTCTTTCGCGGCGCAGGGTGGAACGTCATCAAGACCATC
>JACOTK010000315.1 GCA_016178435.1 Actinomycetota bacterium | reverse complement strand
GCAGCTGCCGTTTCCGTTCCTTCCCAGGCATCTCACGCTGGTCGGAAGCCTCAGCATCGGCATCCCGGCGTTCTTTCTGGCGCTCTCGCCGATGTCGGAACGTGCCCGACCGGCTTTTCTGCGTCGGGTCCTGACCTTTGCCGTCCCAACGGGCCTGTTCGCCGGTACGGCCACGTTCGCCACCTATGCGGTGGCTCGGCTCAGCCTCGGTGCCTCACTTGCCGAGGCGAGAACCGCGGCGACCTTCACCCTGTTGGCCTTCGGGCTCGTGGTCCTCGCTCATCTGGCAAGGCCGCTGACCCCGGCTCATCAAATGCTCATCGGGCTCCTGGCGGGGTGCGGCGTCCTGACCGTCGTTGTCCCCGAGATCCGCAGGTTCTTCGAGCTGGACGTGCCATCCCTGCCACTGACCCTGGTCGCCATCGGTTCGCTGGCCCTGGCGGCGCAGGCACTGGACCTTGTCGAACGTGTTCGCCGTTGGGGTCCCATCACTGAAAGACTGCTCGATGGTGAACGATGAGACTCCGGGTCAGGCGGGCGGCGAGGTCACGGTGTGGTTCAACGCGAGTTGCTCCAAGTGTCGCGGCGCGCGTGACCTCCTTGTCGACCATGACGTCGAGGCAAGGTATGTGCGCTATCTCGAGGATGCGCCCAGTCGTCAAGAGCTGGAACGGGTCGTCGGCCTGCTGGGCATCGACGACCCGCGGGCCATGATGCGCACGGGCGAGGACGTGTACCGAAAGCTGAACCTTGCCGACGCAACCCCCGACGAGCTGATCGACGCCATGGTCGCGAACCCGATCCTGATCGAGCGGCCCATCGTCATCCGCGACAACCGCGCGGTGATCGCCCGTCCGCCCGAACGCCTCCTCGACCTGCTCGACGACTAGCGGCCATGCTCGCGGTCGTCACGCTCTGCAGCCTTGACGGCGTAGCCGAGGATGATGGCGGGCATCAGCACGAACGATCCCGTGATGAGGCAGATGGTCGCGATGATGCTCACGGCGTCGGTGAAGGTGAACACCGATCCGTAGATGAACGACAGGAGGGAGATCAGGAAGAGGCCGTAGCCGACCCGGTTGCCGATCTTCGCCCAGCGGGAAAACCGCTCCCTGCGGACGATCACCGGGTCCTTGCGCTCGGGCTGGGGCGTGCCCCACTCGTCCTTGGCTCCCATCAGTGATCCGCTCCCATCAGTGATCGGTCACCGAGGTGAAGGTGAAGGAGCGCAGGCGCAGGGCGGGAACACGCGTGTCGCCTCCTTCGTCACAACAGGTGTGCAACTCGTTGCCGACGCCGTCGCATCCTGCCATCGCGTCGAGGATCGAGACGTTGTACCGAAGGTTGCGCACCGGGGCGACGACCCGGCCCTCCCGGATGCGAAAGGTGCCATCCCGGGTCATGCCGGTGATGAGTGACTGTTTCGGATTCACCACCCGTGTGTACCAGAAACGCGTCACCAACAAGCCATGGTCGACGCCGGCGATCAATTCGTCGAGACTCTCGGCGCCGGGCGACAACACGAGGTGGCCCGGGTACGGGCCCCACGGATTGGGACCGGGGAGTCCGTGTCCGGTGGAGCCGACCCCTGCTCTTGCGCCACTGGCCCGATCGTGGACCACGCCCGAGGCAATGCCCTTGGTGATCAGCTCGACCCGACGCTTCGGTGTTCCCTCCCCGTCGAAGGGAAGCCCGCCGGCGCCTTCCTCGAGCGCATCGTCGTAGATGCTGATGAGCGGCGAGGCAACGGGACCACCGAGCCGGCCGCTGAACGCCGACCGACCCTCGGTCCATGCCTTGCCGGAGAACGCGCAGAGCCCGAGGTGGTCGACCAGGGTCATGACCGCTGGGCTCGCCAGCACGACGGTGTGGTCTCCCGGTTCGACCGGCTCGGGGTTCACCGTGTCGCGACAGAGCTTCGCGGCCCGAGCACCGACATCGCTGCCGTCGATGCCCCCCAGGGCGATGCCGGCGTCCTCGGCCCATCCGCTTGCGCCGTTCGGGCCCATCACGACCGTCGAGAGCGCAGCACGGGTGCAGCGTGCCTGGTGGTGAGCGCCCTCCGTGGTGGCGAAGGTGACCTCGGTCTCGGCCGTCGACAGGGCCCCGGCTCCTCGCTGGTCGTCGCCGACCTGAGCGACCAGCTCGGCCACGATCGCGACGCGCTCGTCGGGCGAGGCCTGGGCGGTCGACTCGTCATGTCGATCACCCCAGGGCGCCAGGTCGACGGGTCCGGCGAGCCCTGGCCAGTGGGGGTCCGGGGGCGTCAGTCGAGCAGCGGCAAGGGCGCTTCGCACGGCGGCCCCGGCGCCCTCGGGCGAGACGTCGTTCGTCGTGCATGCCCCCACCCGTCCATCGAGGACAACCCGGACGGCCACGGTGGTGTCATCGGTCGCCACGTGCTGATGGACGACGTTGGCGGCGAAACGAGTCAGTCCCTCCCGGTGCCGCGAGATGGTGACCTCGGTCCCGTCCGCGTCCCTGCCGGCGGCGAGGGCTGCATCGACGAGCCGATCCGCGAGCCCGACGTCGTCGGAACGGCTCATGGCGTCCCCACCTGGACGTTGCGAAACCGTGCCGGTGCAGCACCGTGGGCGACGTAGCCGACCTGAGGAGGTTGTCCCTTGCCGCAATTGGGCAGCCCCCACGCCCGCCAGAGATCGGGGCCGCCGACCGCGTCGAGCGAAGCCCAGAAGGGCAGCGTGCGGCCGGCGTAGGTGGCATTGCGAACGACACGCCCGAGCCTGCCGCCCTTGATCTCCTGGGCCCATTCCGTGCCGAACTGGAAGTCGACCCGACGGTCGTCGATCGACCACGAACGGTTGGTCTCCATGTAGATGCCATCGTCCACACCGTCGAGCAGCTCGTCGAGCGAGCCTGCCGAGCCCGGCAACAGGGACACGTTGGTCATGCGAATCATCGGGAGATGAGCCCACGACTGGGCGCGGACGGTTGCCCCGGAGCGTGTCATGCCGATCTCGCCTGCCGACTCCCGTGAGGTCAACATGCCCGTCAGCACCCCTTCGGAGACGATCGGCGTGCAGGTGGCGGCGACACCTTCGTCGTCGAATCCAAACGTTCCGAGTGCTCCGGGCGTCGTGGAGTCGGCGACGACATGGAGGTGCGGCGAGCCGTAGCGCAACTTGCCCACGTCACCCGGCGTCAGGAACGACGTGCCAGCGTAGGCCGCCTCCATGCCGAGGACCCGGTCGAGCTCGATCGGGTGCCCGATCGACTCGTGGACCTGGAGCGCCACCTGGCTGCCGTCGAGCACCAGGGTCGTCACGCCGCCCGGACAGGGCGGGGCATGCAACAGCATCACCGCCTCCCGGCCGACCCGTTCGGCATTCCCCACGAGGTCGAGACGCCGGATCAACTCGAACCCCTCGGTCCCGTAGTCACCCCCGAACGAGTTGGGGTAGGAGCGATTCTGGGCTTCCGACTCACCCACGGCCGTGGCCTCGATGCCACCCCCGCACTGGACGATGCGCTGTTCGATACGGCTTCCCTCGCTGGTGACCAACAGCGAATGACGACGCCAGGCGGCGAGGCTCGCTTCGGCGACCGCAACCCCTGCCACGGCGCGCATCGTCAGCGTGGCGGCAACCAACAGGGCGATCTTCTCCTCGAGCGCCACGCCGAAGGGATCCTCCACGATGGGGTTGGACCAGGAGGCGATCGTGGGGTCGACCGGAGCGAGCCTTGGTGGGGCAGGCCCGAGCAGCGCGCCCGAACGCGCCACCTGCAGGGCGAGACGGGCCGTACTCTCGACCGAGGTCGCATCGAGGTCACGGGTGGCGGCAAAACCCCAGCATCCGTCGGCGATGACCCGCAGGCCGATGCCGATCGAGGTCGACTGGCTCATGCCCTCGACCTCACCGTCGCGCACCGAGCAGCGTTCGCCTGCCATGTCGAGCACTCGGGCATCGGCATAGGTGGCCCCGAGGCCGATGGCGATGTCGACACCCCTTTGCGCCGTCGCGCCGAAGGCCGTTTCAAGTGATCTCATGTGATTGCCATGCCGGTGAATCCCATCGTGGACAGAAGCTCGCCGAGCTCTCGACGTAGTCGATCGTAGGAGAAATGGGATCGAGCGAGGGCAGCGTTGTGATCGTGGAACGTGGTGACCGCAGCCGAGAGGTCGCCCATGTCGAGAAATCGAGCGATGCCCTCGGCATCGTCGACGGTGAACCATCGAAATCCCAGGCGCTCGACATCGGCGGCGACGGGGTACCGCTCGACGGCGAGTGGGCGGCGGTGGATGGCTGCCTCGATGAGCGGGTTGCCGAAGCCCTCCCAGGTCGAGGGAAACGCGACGACGTCGGATGCGGCATACGCGTCCGCCATGCCGGTCGGCGCCGGGGTGTGCAGGACGCGGCAGCGGGCACTCCCGAGGAGCCCTGCCAGTGTCGGTCCGTAGCCCTCCTCGGCGGGTCCGGTGAGCCAGTAGGTGGCGCCCAGTGCCTCGGCGAGCCCGAGGGCAGCAGGAACCCCTTTGCGCTCGATGGCTCGCACGGGGTGCAGCACCACCCGCTCATCGGGTCCGATGTCCAGCATGGCCCGAGTCGGCTCCCGTTCACCGGGCGACTCGTCGACATCGAAGCCGTTGGCGATGGTCTGCGCCTCGATCCCTCGTTCGGCAAGCTGACCCCTGCTGAGCTCGTTGACCGTGACGTGGCGCCAGGCCGGGTCGTCGCGAGGCATGCCCGTGAGATGGGCGAGGTGAGGACGTTGCCACGCGAGGTCGTGATGGTGGAGGACGGCCGGACGTCCGGTGAGGAGCTCGGCCACAACATCCGAGGCGTTCGGGCTGAGCGGCAGCGAGCAGAGGTTCTCCACGATCACCAGATCGACGTCGGCGAGGGCGGCGCCGAGTGCCGCGACCGTCTCGATCCTCGATGGCATGGGTTCGGGGGCCGGCCAGGACAGACCGGGGATGATCTGCTGTGCCCGGCCCGAACCGGCAACGGTGGTGACCGAGAAGCCGAGGTCGACGAGGGCCCGCTCCCAGGATCGGGCGACGACCGCCACGCCATCGTTTCCACCCAGGCGATACGAGACGATGGCTGCTCTCAGCGAGCTGCCTCGATCGAGGGCTGGGAGCGCGGGCGTTTCGTCGACGCCGCGGTCTCGCCGGTGAGGTCGATGACGCCGACGAGCGCGTCCGGACCCCGTTGCGAGGTCAGATCGACGACGGAGAGGTCGATGACGGCAAGCGCCTCGGGCATGCTCGTCGAGGCGCGCCGTTCGCGGGGGCCGACGGGACGCAGGAGGCGGAACATGACATTGCCCACCCCGAAGGCCATGATCAGGTCGCCGAAGGAGAGGACGGCGTTGAGCGGCTCGACCGGGATGATGTCTCCGAGAAAGGACAGCCGGTCCGTCGCCACCGACACGTGGCGTCGACTGCCGAGGTCGAGGCGGTCGAGCTCGCCGGGTTGTGCGAGGCCGGCGGTGACGAGGGCGGGGCCGTCCACCGGCATGCCGGTGTTGACCGCGGTCGCGGCCATGTTCAGCCCGAGCCCCAGGATCACCACCACGATGCCCACGACGGGCAGGTTGGCGAAGCCGAAGACGATCAGTGCCGCATACGATCCGAGCACCGGCAGCAATGCCTGCGACTCGCTCAGGTTGGTGATCTCCGGGATCATCTGCAGGGCCAAACCCAACAGCAGCAGCGGCCACAGCGACCAACGTTGCTCGAAGGCATGGCGGGGATAGCCGCCGGCGGCCAGCCCGAGGAGGAGCCCCACCCCGGCGGCGATCAGTGTGACACCCATGCCCGAAGCGTACTCCCGTGGCCCAATCCGCCGGTCGATGCCGATGGTGGGACGGCCTGCCTTGGTCGATTGCCCAATCACCGGTATTTTGGACGTTCAGCCATGGAGCCCGTCGTCCACCTTCGTGCCGCGGTCTGCCTCCTGGGCCGCTTTCCCGCTCTTGCCGGTGTCGATCTCGAGGTCGACCGGGGTGAGGTGGTGCTTCTTCGCGGTCCCAACGGGGCAGGCAAGACGACCTTGTTGCGGGCGTTGGCCGGCCTCGTGCCCGTAGCCGAAGGTGAGGCCTTCGTGCTGGGCCGTGATCTTCGTGCCGATCGGCAGGCCGTTCGTTCGCTGGTCGGTCTGCTCGGCCACGCATCGGGTCTGTACGAGGACTTGAGCGTGTCCGACAACGTCTCGTTCTGGGCTCGTGCCGCACGCCGTCCGAAGTCGGCGGCCGATGGCGCCCTGGCTCGAGTCGGTCTGGACGGACGACTCGCCGCCGTCACGGTCTCGCGCCTGTCGGCAGGTCAGAGGCGTCGGGCGTCGTTGGCCGTCCTGTTGGCCCGTGACTGTCCCTTGTGGCTGCTCGACGAACCCCATGCGGGCCTTGACGCCGCCGGCCGCGACCTGCTCGATGCCATCGTGCGGGGTGCCGCCGACGAGGGACGGACGGTCGTCTTCGCGAGTCACGAGCTCGACCGTGCGGTTGCCCTTGCCGATCGCACCGTTGTGGTGGCGGCGGGTCAGGCTCGTCTCGATGGTGAGCTCCCTCGTGCCGTCAGCCCCTCGGCGGTTCCCCATGTGGCGTGACGCCGTGCTCGTCGCGGGCAAGGATCTGCGCATCGAGGCTCGCTCGCGGGTGACGACCAACCAGGTGCTGCCCTACGCGGTGCTGGTCCTGGTGCTCTTTGCGTTCGCGCTCGATCCCGACCGCGGGGTGCTGGCGCGGGCATCGGCCGGTCTCTTCTGGGTGGCCGTGCTCTTCTCGGCGTTGCTCATGGTGCAGCGCTCGAATGTCATCGAGACCTTGGACGGGGCTCGGGACGCGCTGCGCCTCTCGGGGCTCGACCCTGCGGGCATCTTCCTGGGAAAGGCCGCCGCCGTGATGGTGCAGCTTCTGCTTCTCGAGATCGTCCTCGGGTTCGGGGTGGTCGTCCTGTACGGCGTCGACCCCGCGGGGTTTGGCGTTCTGGCGGTGACCGCGTTGGTCGCGACGTGGGGCCTTGCCGGCGCCGGGACCATCTACGGGGTGCTTGCAGCCGGACAGCGCGGTCGTGAGACACTGCTTCCCTTGTTGTTGTTACCGGTTGTGGCCCCCGTTCTGATCGCCGCGACCCGAGCCTCGGAGTCGGCGCTGAACGGCGTGAGCCTCGATGTCTCGGCAGGCGACTGGATTGCCCTGCTCACGGTCTTCGCCGTGATCTACACCTCGTTCGGCGTTGTGGCCTTCGGCCCCCTCTTGGAGGATCAATGAGCAACGGGAGCGGCCGTCGCGCCGGAACCGCCGGGGCGTTGACGACGACACTGGGCATCGCGGCGCTCCTGTCGTTGGGGGTGACGTTCGCGCTCGGCCTGAGCCTTCCTGCCACGGTGGAGCAGGGCGACTACTCACGGCTCATCGCGATTCACCCCGGCCTGGCATGGGCCTCGTACGTGGCGTTCGGCGTTGGCGCACTGGCCAGTGCCGCATGGCTCTGGCCCCGCACGAGGGCCCGGAGCTGGGATCTGCTGGCCGGAGCATCGATGGAGGTGGCCGTGCTGTTCACGGCCCTCACCCTGGTGACCGGCTCGATCTGGGGACGGCCCACCTGGGGGGTTTGGTGGACATGGGACGCCCGGCTGACCCTGTCGGCGCTGATGTTCATGCTCGAGCTCGGGTATCTGGCGCTGCGACGGGTCCCTGCCGATGTCGAGATCACGGCCAACCGTTCGGCCGTGGCGGCGCTCCTGAGCGTGGTGGTGGTGCCCGTCAACCACTTCGCGGTGGAATGGTGGCGCACGCTGCACCAGGGCCGATCCCTCATGCAGCTCAACCCCCGGCGTGAGCTCGACGGCGAGTTCATCGGGGCGATGCTGGTCGGCTTCCTGGCGATGACGCTCGTCTACAGCTGGTTGGTGGTGCACCGGGTGAGGGTGGCGCGCCTGGAAGCTGCGGAGGACGAATCGATGTTGGCCCGAGCACTCGATGAGCGCCGGGCCGAGGAGGTGACCGTCTGATGAATGGCTACGTCGCCGCGGGTTATGGCTCGACCCTGTTTGGACTGGCCGGATACGCCCTGTGGGTCCTGCGCCGAGGGCGAATGCTGACCCGGGGCCGCTCCGGTAGAGGGCTCGGGTGAGCCGGCCATGAGCACGAAAGCCCCGACACGAGCATGGAGGTCAACGACGTGAGCGCGGAGGGCCCCGACATCCACAGGGGAGACCCGGCGCCACCGGCGTCCCCGGGACGGCGGTTTCAGCGCGGTCGTTTGCGCCTCGGTCTGCTGATCGCGGTCGTGTGCGGATCGTTGGTCTTCCTGGTGCTGCAGGGCCTGGGGAACGCGACGACCTACTTCCGCAACGCCGACGAAGCCCTGGCCGACCGCGACGATCTCGGAACCCGACGGTTCCGTCTGCAGGGAACGGTGATGGCCGAGCCCGATCAACGGGGTGACACGACGGTCTTCACCGTGGTCTACCACTGCGCCGAGGTCCGGGTGATCCATCGTGGCGACCCGCCGGAGCTGTTTCGAAAGGGCATTCCCGTCGTGCTCGAAGGCGCCTTCTCGAAGAGCGACGACGCCTTTCACAGCGATGTCATCAGGGTTCGCCACACGTCCGAGTACCGCACCAAGGACGCCGATCGCCTGGAGCTGGCCGAGAAGGAGGCGTGCCCGTGAACGCGGCGCTCGGCACGGCGGGCGTCGTGCTCGGCACGGCCGCGTCGGTGCTCGGAGCGATCACGATGGTCGTCGGTCTCCGTGGACGACGGCCGTCCCTGCTCCGGCTGGGACGCTCCTATGCCTGGTTGGTCCTGGGCGGGGCGTTGCTGGCAACGTTCGCGATGCAGTCGGCCCTGATCGGCCATGACTTCTCGTTGGCCTATGTGGCGAGGAACGGCAGCCGATCGACTCCGGTCTTCTACACCATCGCCTCGATGTGGGGTGCCCTCGAAGGCTCGATCATCCTCTGGGTCCTCGTGCTCTCGTGCTATCTGGTGGCGGTGGTTCGCCGCTTCCGTCATCGCCTCGATGACCCTCTCGTGGGCTGGGCCCTGATGGTCATGTTCGTGGTGTCGGCCTTCTTCTTCCTCTTGATCCTCGGTCCGGCGAACCCCTTCACCGTCGTTTCCGGAGCGGTCCCACTCGACGGACCCGGGCCGAACCCGTTGTTGCAGAACCACATCCTCATGGCCATTCACCCACCGTTCCTGTACCTCGGCTACGTGGGTTTCACGGTCCCGTTTGCCTTTGCGATCGCCGCGCTGGTCACCGGCCGCCTGGGGGAGGGGTGGCTCGGCGCGACACGGCGCTGGACGCTTCTGGCCTGGGGATGTCTGACGATCGGCATCGTTCTCGGTTCGTGGTGGTCCTACGAGGTTCTGGGATGGGGGGGCTACTGGGCCTGGGATCCCGTCGAGAACGCGTCCTTTCTCCCCTGGCTGACCGGTACCGCCTTCCTGCACTCGGTGATCATCCAGGAGCGCCGGGGCATGTTGCGGGTGTGGAACCTCTCGCTCGTGATGGCGACCTTCTCGCTGACGATCCTCGGCACGTTCCTCACCCGATCGGGAGTCCTCGATTCGGTGCACTCCTTCACCGAATCGCCGATCGGGCCCTGGCTCCTGAGCTTCTTTGCCCTCGTCGTGGTCGTGAGCGTGGGCCTGATCGGCTGGCGCGGTGATCGTTTGCGCTCGCCGGGGAGCATCGACTCGCCGCTTTCCCGCGAGGGCATCTTCCTTGCCAACAACGTCGCCTTTGCCGCCTTCGCCTTTGTCGTGCTGTTGGGCACCGTGTTCCCCCTCGTCTACGAGTCGTTGCGTGGCGAGCAGATCTCGGTGGGCGCCCCGTACTTCAACCGCATGACCATGCCGGTGGGCATGACCTTGTTGTTCCTCATGGCCGTTGCGCCGGTGCTGCCGTGGCGCAAGGCCTCCGGGGAGTTGCTGCGAACCCGGCTCCTCTGGCCGGCTGTGGCGGGGACCGCCGGCATGGCGTTGCCCGTGTTGTTCGGGGCTCGTGGCACGGCCCCGGTGGTCGCGTTCGGCCTGGCGTCGTTCGCCGCCGCTGCCGCATTGCGCCAGATCGTGCTCGCCGCCCGTGTCCTGCGTCGAGAGCGGCGTCCGGTGCTCGGCGCCCTGGTGGGTCGGGCCAACGGCGGGATGGTGGTCCACCTCGGGGTCATCGTGTTGGCAGTGGCGTTTGCCGCCTCCTCGTCGTATACCTCGAGCAGTCAGTTTCGCCTCGATGAAGGTCAATCGGCGTCGGTTTCCGGCCACGAGGTGACCTATCTGGGGATGAACGAGCCTCGCGTGACACGCCAGAAGACGGTGAGGAGCGCCCGCGTCCGCGTCGACGGCGATCAGGTCTACGAGCCCGCGTTGAACCAGTTTCCGAACGCCACCCAGACCATCCCGACGCCCTCGGTTCGAAGCCGCCTCATCGATGACGTCTATCTCGTTCTCGTTGCCCCGCCGGCGGAGAAGGGCGGTTCCGCCCTGATCAAGGTCATCGTCGGCCCGCTGGTCATGTGGCTCTGGGTGGGTGGGGCCATCATGGCGGCGGGCTCGGTTCTGGCGGCGTGGCCGACCTCCCGTCGCCGGTTTGAGCCGACGCCTGCGTCGGAGCCTGTCGGTGCGCCATCGACACGATCGGAATCCGACGACACCCTGCCCGACACCCTGCCCGACACCCTGGTGGCGCCGTGACCAGCCGGACCGGCGACGAATTCGAGGCCGACCTGCCGGTGACGGACCCTCGACCCCCTCGGCGCACAGGCGGCGCCCGGGGCCGGAGCGTCCTCGTCTCGGCGCTGGTCGTGGGCGGTCTGCTCGCCGGCTTCGTGGTCGTCCTGGCCACGCGTGACTCGTCCTCCGCGCGTCTTGCCCAGACCCCCCTGCTCGGCAAGCCCGCTCCGGCGTTGAGAGGCGTCTCGCTGATCGACGGCAAGCCCTTCGATCTTCGTGAGGTGGGCGAGCGGTTCGTGCTGGTCAACGTCTTTGCGACGTGGTGCGTGCCGTGCCAACAGGAGCACCCCGAGTTGGTGGCCTTCGAGGCGCGCCATGCCCAGATCGGCGATGCCCGGGTGGTCAGCGTGGTGTTCAGCGACAAGCCCGATGCGGTAACCCGTTTCTTTGCGGATCGCGGCGGATCCTGGCCGGTGCTCGACGACCCTGAAGGTCGTATCGCTCTCGACTGGGGTCACCGAGGAGAAGCTCGATGACGTGTTGGGCCGCATCGGTGGCGGCGATGGTGGCTCGCCGTGATGAGGCGACGGGCGCCGTGGTTCGTCATGGTCGTGGTCATCGCCGCCTCGCTGTTCGTCGCAGCGGTCGGTGACCGCTCGCCCCGGAGCGAGGCCGATCGCGTTGACGCGGTCAGTTCGGAGGTGCGCTGCCCGACCTGTCGGGGTCAGTCGGTTCGTGAGTCCAATGCCCCCGCCGCTCAGGCGATCCGCGGCGAGATCGCTCGCCGCGTGCGTGCCGGTGAGGACGACGGGACGATTCGCTCCTATCTCGTCAGCCGCTATGGCGAGAAGGTGCTCCTCAACCCGCCCCGATCGGGCGTGGGAGCGTTGGTGTGGGCCCTGCCCGTGGCTGCGGTCGTCGTCGCCCTCGCCGCCGTGGCGACGGCCCTCCGGCGATGGCGAGGCGCCTCGTCGGGGGTTGTGCCGAGCGTGTCCGATCGCGCGTTGGTGGCCGCCGCCCGGTCGGTCAAGGATGAGCCGTGAGCACGCCTGGCTCGGCGATGAGACGAGGGCGCCTCGACCTGGACGCGCTGGCGATGTTGGAGGAGCAGCGCGACTTCCTCCTGCGCTCACTGGACGATCTCGATGCCGAACGTGGTCGGGGTGACCTGGGCGAGGGCGACTTCGAGACCTTGCGTGACGACTACACCCGCCGTGCAGCCGAGGTGCTCCGCGCTATCGAGGAAGGGCACGGGAAGCTCGCCCAAGCCCCTCCTCGGAGCCGGCTGCGCACGGCTCTCGTGATCGTCGCGGTGGTGCTGCTGGCCGTGGGGGCGGGGGTGGCGGCAGCGGTTTCGTCGGGGACGAGGCGTCCGGGCGAGGTGGCCACGGGAGGTGTGGTCGACCGGCAGATCGGCCGCATGGCGGAGGCGGCCAAGCTCGCGAACGAGGGCAGGCAGTTGGAGGCACTGAAGCTCTACGACAGGATCCTCGCCGACGAGCCCGACCATGTGGCCGCTCTGACCGAGCGCGGTCTGCTGCTGGGTGTCCTCGGACGTTCCGCCGAGCGTGACGCCCTGATCGAGGAGGGTCGTGTCTCGCTGGAACGAGCGTTGGCGCTCAAACCGAAGGATCCACGGGCCTTGTTCTATCGAGGACTTGTGCTTCGCTTTCTCGGTGAGGACGAGTCCGCCCTGGATTCGTTTCGTGCCGCGCTCGCCGCTGATCCTCCTCCCGATCTTCGAAGCTCGATCGAGGGCTTCCTGGCCACTGCCGGAGCCGGTCAGGTCCCGGTCCCTTCGCCCTGACCGCTTACGTGCGTGGGATCAGTTGGCCAAGGGCGTGGGAGGCGTGTAGGCGGCACGTGCGAAGGTGCCGTTCGAACCGGACTCGATGGTCCAGGTGGAGCCCTTGCTGCAGTCGCGATCCGGGGAATCGATGGGGACGCCCCGGCGGTGGAGCCGATCGATGACCGGGCCGATGAGGTTGCCGTGGGTGCACACCACCACGTCGGCCGGTGCCCCGATGAGATCCTCGATCAGCGACCAGAGCTCCTCGATGTCCGCGGTCTCCAGGAGGGCCGGGTGCTCCTCGACCGGCAGTCCCACGTGCTCGGCAAGGGGTTCGACCGTCTGACGACACCGGAGATACCGGCTCGACAGCACACGGGAGATGGTCACGTCGGCGAACTGATCCACCAGTGCCCGGGCCTGTCGCTCGCCCTTTTTGGTCAGCGGGCGCAACTCATCGGGTTCATCGGATTGCTCACGCTCGCCTGCCCGTGCATGACGAACGAGGTGCACGGCCATCGACCCATCGTACGGCCCGCCGCGTGCCGACTCGTCATTTCGTCGCGTCGACAGTTTTCGGGGGTCATCGTAGGCGGCCGGTGTCGGGTCGCCTGTGATCATGACGGCCGCCTGCCTCCCGAGCGGAGGTCACGGAGACGCTCGAGAACGGACGGCAGGGCACGACAGAAGGCGTCGATGTCTCCCTGATCGCTCGACCAGCCCACCGAGATTCGCAGCGATCGGGATGCATCGACACCCATGGCCTCGAGCACGGGGGATGGCTCCAGGAGCTCGGAGGAACAGGAGCTTCCCGAGTGCACGGCCACCCCGGATTGGTCGAGTCCCAGGAGCACCGGCTCGGCCTCGACGCCGCTGAGGGCGAGGCAGACCAGATGGGGAAGGCGTCCGCCCGGTCGGGGGTCGCCGAGCAGCTCGACGCCCGGTCCGAGCGCGCCGGACGACGCCGCGGCGACGACCAGGCCGATCAGTCGCTCGGCACGAGTCGCCTCGTCGACAAGCGCGCCGTTGTTCAACAGGCGGGCCAGTTCACCGAAACCCATGATCGCCGGCACGTTCTCGTACCCGGCTCGCCGAGCCCGTTCCTGGGAGCCGCCGACCAGCAGAGGCCGCAACCGCAGGCCGCGGCGCACGAGTAGTGCCCCGATGCCGGGTGGGCCACCCATCTTGTGTGCCGAGACGCTCAGGAGATCGGCGCCGAGGGCCCCGAAGTCGATGGGCACACGGCCTGCGGCGGCGGCGGCGTCGACATGGGTCAGCACGCCTCGATCGCGACAGCGGGCGACGATCTCGCCGACGGGCTGGAGGGTGGCGACCTCGTGGTTCCCCCACTGCACGTGGACCAGAGCGGTGTCGTCGCGCACCGCATCCATGACGGCGTCGGGCGAGACCCGGCCGAGGCCGTCCAGTCCCACGACGCTCACCTCATGACGAGCCGCCGATTCCCGTACGCACGAGTGCTCCCCCGCGTTCACCACGACATGGGGTCCTCGTTGGGTTGCCATCCAGGTGGCGGTGACACAGCTCTCGGTGGCCCCACTCGTGAAGACCACCTCCCGGGAGCGCGCCCCGAGGAGCTCGGCCACGCTGGAGCGAGCCTGCTCGATCGCCGAGCGGACGACCTGGCCCTCGTGATGGATGCGCCCCGGGTCGCCGGCGACGCCGAGCCACGGGGTCATGGCCGCCACCACCTCCGGCCGGCACGGCGAGGTCGATGCGTGATCGAGGTAGTGACGTTCACTCACCGAGTGGTCCAACATTCACCCGGCGGACCGTGAGCGTTGCCCGTCGGGACGACATCGGGTGGAAGCGACCATGGGGTGAGTCGGGAGCAGCCGGTCAGGAAAGGATCGAGGTGACACAACTGGCGTCGCCGTGGGCACGCGAGCTCGCCGTCTCGGTGGTCGACTCCCCGTAGAGTGCGCTGAGCATGCCTCGCACCATGCCCCGGTCGACGGCACAGATCACCGGGGAGGACACAGCCGTGGCCCCGAAGGGGCAGTGCTCCGAGACGATCGCGAGCGAGTCGCCGCGCTTCTCGGTGTGAGCGGCAAAGCCGTGCGCGGTGAGCGCGTCGGCCACGGCGTGCAGAGCGGTGCGGAACGAACGTTGCCCCTCGTCGGGGGACAGGGATTCGGCCATCACCTGGCCGTACTCGTAGCCGACCTCCTCGGCCATGGATTCGGCGACGTCGCGGGGCAACAAGGCCAGCGCCCGACCGAGCAGGGTGATGACCATGTCGTCCTGGCGCACCGGGAAGTCGACCGCCATGGAGCGTTCGGCGGTGCCGTAGCGCTTGGAGGGTCGGCCTGCGCCACCGTTTCCGCCGCGCTCGACGTGGACCTCGAGGTAGCTGCCTGCGGCCAACTTGTCGAGGTGGTGGCGGGCCACGTTCGTGTGGAGCTCGAAATGTTGGGCCACCTCCGATGCGGTGACCCCCTCGGGGTGCTCGTGGGCGAAAAGGTAGATCTGGCGGCGGGTCGGGTCTCCGAACGCCGACGTGATGGCGGTGACCACGGAGGAGAACTCGTCGGGGGTCAATGGCCCTGAGGCAAGGGGATCGGTCGGCACCCCGGTATTGTACCTATTGCCATAGGAGAAATCGGAGGCAATCATGTCGGTCACCGAGACCCAAGTCATCGAGGCGCTGCGCCCTGTTGAGGATCCCGAGTTGCACAAGAGCATCGTCGATCTCGGGATGGTGCGTCGCATCACCATCAGCGGGGCCTCGGTCGACGTGTTGGTGGCTCTGACGGTGGCCGGATGTCCGCTGAAGAACGAGATCACCAATCGGGTGACCGGCGCCGTCCGGGCGCTCGACGGCGTCGAGGCGGTCTCCCTGGAGTTCACGACGATGACGCCCGAGGAGCTGACGGCGTTGCGCACGAGCCTGCACGGCGACCCCGCGTCCACGGCGGGCTCGACCCAGGCCCACGGCCACGCCGAGGGGCGGGCCATTCCCTTTGCCGACCCGTCGAGCAACACGCGGGTGCTGCTGATCGCGTCCGGAAAGGGGGGGGTCGGAAAGTCGACGGTGACGGTCAACCTGGCCATTGCGTTGGCGAGGCAGGGCAAGCGTGTCGCTCTTGTCGATGCCGATGTGTGGGGTTTCTCGGTTCCGGCCATGCTCGGCATCGATCGTCCCCCCACGGTGTTGGACGACAAGATGATCCTTCCGCCCGAGGCCCACGGCGTGACGTGTGCGTCGATTGGCTTCTTCGTCCGTGAGGACCAGCCGGTGGTCTGGCGTGGACCGATGTTGCACAAGGCCCTGGAGCAGTTCCTCACCGACTTCTACTGGGGTGACCCCGACTACCTGGTCGTGGACATGCCCCCCGGCACGGGTGACATCTCGCTGTCGCTGGCGAGCTTCCTCCCCAAGTCGGAGGCGTTCATCGTCACCACGCCCCAGCCGGCAGCACAGCGCGTGGCTCAGCGTGCCGGGCTCATGTTCAAGAGCGACCACATCAACATCCCGGTGCGTGGTGTCATCGAGAACATGAGCTGGTTCGTCGGCGACGACGCCAAGCGCTACGAGCTGTTCGGAAGGGGCGGGGGAGAGGCGCTGGCGGAACGCCTCGAGGTTCCGTTGTTGGGCCGGATCCCGCTGGTCTCCGAGCTGCGTGAAGGTGGCGACACCGGTCTTCCGATCACGATCAGCGACCCCGAGAGCGAAGCGTCACAGGTCTTCACCCACCTGGCCGAGCAGATCGACGGCGAGCTCGCTCCGCGCCGTCGGTACAACGCCGCGCTGAAGATCATCTGACAGCGGCCGCAACGGCGGCGATCTATGCTGGCAACTGTTCCGCCCAGCAGAGGAGATCGTGTCGTGGATGTTCGCATCGGAGTGACGTATTCACCGAAGGAGATCGACATCGAGCTCGACGAGAAGACCGACGTCAAGAAGCTTCGTGCAGAGATCGAGAAGGTCCTGACGGGCGGTTCGGGCGTGCTGTGGTTGACCGACCGCAAGGAGCGTCAGGTCGGCGTACCGGCCGACAAGGTCGCCTACGTCGAGATC
>JACOTK010000314.1 GCA_016178435.1 Actinomycetota bacterium | reverse complement strand
CAGCCACGGCGTCCTACGTGACCGGCGAGTGCTCGCGGAGGAGGGTGTGGTCGTGGTGATCGTCACCGTTGACGCCAAGACCGGCGAGGTCGTTGCCGGACCCGAGATCATCACCCGAGGCTGGATTCACGCCCCGGAGGCAGAGGAGCTCCTTGAGGAGGCTCGCCGACGGGTGATCGAGGCCATCGGACAGGCAGCCGACACCGAAATCGAGACGATCAAGCGACATGCCCGCAAGGCCCTCGGCAAGTTCGTGAGCGAGCGCACCCGCCGCCGCCCCATGATCGTGCCTGTCGTCATGGAGGTGTGAGGCATCGCCCACGTCGACATCGTCGAGCGACGCAGCCGGCACTACCGTGGAAACCATGAGCCGCCTTGTTCTTGCCGCCGCCGGTGACGCGCTGCTCGATGATCGGCGCCAACTGACCCTTACCGAGTTGCGAGAGCTCGCCGACCTGCCCGACGAGTCGGTTCCTGCGCTCGCCTCGCTCGCCCATGAGGTGCGCCTGGCATGGTGCGGTCCCGAGGTCGAGGTGGAGGGGATCCTGTCGGCGAAGACGGGAGGCTGCCCGGAGGACTGCTCGTTCTGCAGTCAGTCGGCGCAGTTTGAGACCACCGTGAAGGCGACGCCATTTCTCGACACCGAAGAGGTGCTCCGGGCGGCGGAGGAGACCGCTGCACTGGGGGCAAGCGAGTTCTGCATCGTTCTGGCGGTCAAGGGCCCCGACGAGCGGATCATGCGACAGGTGCTCGATCTCGTGCCGCTCGTACGTGAGCGGACCGGCCTCAACGTGGCCGTGAGCGCCGGCATTCTCAGCGCCGACCAGGCCCGGACCTTTGCCGAGGGTGGTGTCCATCGTTACAACCACAACCTCGAGACGAGCCGCTCGTTCTTCCCCTCGATCGTCACGACCCACACCTGGGATGAGCGATGGGAGACGTGCCGCCTCGTCAACGAGAACGGCATGGAACTGTGCTGCGGCGTGCTGTTGGGCATGGGCGAGACCGTTGCCCAGCGGATCGAGCTCATCGGTGAGCTTCGTGAGATCGCGCCGGCCGAGGTGCCCATCAACTTCCTGAACCCCCGTCCCGGCACGCCGCTGCAGATTCGCCGTCCGGTCTCGCCACTGGAGGCCCTGCGTTGGATTGCCCTCTTTCGCCTGGGCCTTCCGGAGGTGATCCTGCGCTACGCCGGGGGACGCGAGATCACGCTGCGCGACCTGCAGTCGATGGGCATGACCGCCGGCATCAATGCCCTCATCGTGGGCAACTATCTGACCACGCTCGGGCGTTCGCCCGAGGAGGATCTCCAGATGCTGAGCGACCTTGCCATGCCCATCGGGGTCCTGTCCAAGGTGATCTGAGGACCTGGCCCCTGATGCACTGCACCGGCTGTGGCAAACCGGTCAACGCATGTTCCGGATGTCTGCCACGACTGGACCCCCCGCGTTACTGCGCCGAATGTGGCACGTGGTTGGCCGTGCGCGTACGCACCGGTGGATGGGTCGCGCGGTGCAGGGTTCATGGTGAGATCACCGGGACAGGCGACCGACATGCTTGACCCGAGGGAGGCGATGGCGTAGAAAGTCCTGGGTCTCGGGACGACTTCTCAGCCGACAAACGCAGATTTCGCGCGGGTTCCAAGGTGCAGTCGAGCGAGACGAGGGGTTTGATGAGACGAGCCGGTGCACTTGCCGTAGTGGCGTTGTTCGCGGGTGTTTTGGCAGGGATGGGTCAACTCGGCTCCACGGGGGTCGGTGCAGCCGAGGTGAGTGCCTCGGGCGCCTGGTCGTGGGGGAACGGTGGATCTGGTCAACTGGGTGATGGGACGACGGCCACCTACCCGAACCCAACTCAATCAGGTGGTGACGCCGACTGGAGGTCGATCGCTGCCGGCGATCTGCTTTCGTTGGGGCAAAAGCAGGACGGCACGCTCTGGGCATGGGGAGTCAACAACCCGAGCGACGGCGATTCCGAGGTTGGGGGAACACCCGAGGCCGTTCCCGGTCAGGTTGGCACAGATGCGGATTGGAAAGCGTTCACGACCGGCGCCTTCCACGGGTTGGCGGTGAAGGTGGACGGCACCCTCTGGACCTGGGGTGGCAACGGAGCCGGTCAACTTGGTGATGGCACCACGACGGATCGGGCGCTGCCCACTCAGGTTGGCAGTGGCACCGATTGGAAGGCAGTAGCCGGTGGTTATCTGTACTCCCTGGCCCTGAAGACCGATGGCACCCTCTGGGCCTGGGGTGAAAACGAGGTCGGTCAACTCGGCGATGGCACGACCACGGACCGATTGAGGCCCAAGAAGATCGGCACAGCGAGCAACTGGGCTTCCATCTCCAGCACGGGCGATCATTCCTTGGCGCTGAGGACCGATGGCACCCTCTGGGCCTGGGGTCAAAATGGCGGTGGTCAACTCGGTGACGGAACCCGTACAAGTCGTTCCAGCCCCAAAAGGGTCGGAACGACAACCGATTGGAAGGCTGCCGAGGCCGGCGACGGTTACTCGCTGGCGTTGAAGGCAGATGGGACCTTGTGGAGCGTGGGGACAGGGTCCGAGCTTGTTCTGACACAGCTCGGCACAGCCGAGAACTGGGCTTCCATTTACGCCGGTGCTCATTGGTTTGGGCTCAAGACCGACGGCACCCTTTGGGCTTGGGGCAGCAATCGACAGGGTCAACTCGGCGACGGCTCCATCGGCGAAGGCACCTTTGCCGACGACGACCCGGTGCAGGTGGGTGTGGCAACCGATTGGGTATCGGCGGCGGCTGGTTCCGACCCGAATAGTGGCTATGAGCACTCGCTGGGGATAAGGAAGAACGGCACCCTGTGGGGCTGGGGCAACAACGAGTACGGCCAACTCGGTAATGGGAAGGCGGTGCAACGAGCAACACCCGGTCAGGTTGAGGGAGGTGCGAGCTGGGCCACGGTGTCGACGGGCGGCGCACATTCCCTGGGCGTGAAGGTCGACGGCACCCTGTGGTCCT
>JACOTK010000313.1 GCA_016178435.1 Actinomycetota bacterium | reverse complement strand
GCTTCTCGGGCCGCGTTCGGACTACCCCACGCGCTCGAGAACGACGACGGGGATCTCCCTGGTGGTGGCGGCTTCGTACTCGGCGAACTGGGGCGAAGCCGCTTTCTGGGCGCTCCAGAGACGTGCCCGTTCCTCACCGGTGGTGACTCTCGCCTTCACCGCGATGGTCTCGGTTCCGTGCTCGATGGTCACCTCGGGGTGCGCGACGAGATTGTTGAACCACGCCGGATTCTCGGGTGCTCCTGCGAAGGAGGCGAAGACCACGAAGTTGTCACCGTCGGGACGGTAGACGAGCGGGTTGACCCGCTCGATGCCCGTCTTCGCGCCGGTCGTGTGCAGGAGCAGCATGGGAGCGCCCTCGAACGGTCCGCCGCACTTGCCGCTGTTGGCCCGAAACTCCTCGATGATCTTCCGGTTCCAGGCGTTGACGTCTTCCATGTGGCCTCACTCCTCGCTTGACGGGCAACCTCTCGATTCTATGCGCCGGCGACCACCGCCGACAGTGGGGGGCAAGGCGAGTAACTTCATGGCACATGAGCACTGGGCAGCCTCCCCCGGATCCGCGGACGACCAGGTTGATCCTGGTTCGCCACGGTGAGTCGGCCGTGCAGGTGAGCCGGGTGGTCGGTGGTCCGCTCGGATGCAGGGGACTGTCGGAGCTCGGCAGGCGACAGGTGGAGGCCCTGCGGGACCGGTGGCTTCGAAGCGGCATGCACGGCGATCACCTGGTGGCCTCGACACTGCCCCGGGCGCAGGAGACCGCCGAGCTGCTGCGCCCGGCTCTCGCCGGTCTGCCGGTCGTGATCGACGCCGAGGTGCACGAGTTGGACCCGGGGGAATGCGACGGCATCACGTGGGACGACTATGTCGAGCTGTATGACGTCGACCCCCGGGCCGACCCCTACACCCCCTTGTCGCCGGGTGGGGAGAGTCTGGCGGACTTCTTCGTTCGGGTCGGTCGCGCGTTGCACCGTCTGGCGACGAGTCACGTCGGGGAGACGGTGATCGTCGCCTGCCACGGCGGCGTCATCGACGCGTCGATCGCGACCTTTCTCGGCCTTCCCACGCAGCGGGGCAGTACCTACGGGCTGCACACCACGAACGCGTCCATCACCGAATGGCGGGCAACCGTCTCGCCCGGCCAGGCTGTGCACTGGTCGCTTGTCCGTTACAACGACGCTGCTCATCTCGACCTCGTGGAGTAGGTGATCAGCGGCATCCTGTGGAATTGAAGAGGTAGCCGTGAGGGACGCGTCTTGTAGCATGAGTCGCCGGGCTGTCGTCGGGCGAGCTGGGAAGGCTTAGGGAGATCACGTCGTGTTCGAGCGTTTGGGTGGCGTCATCGTCGGCAGGTACCGAGTGTTGCTGGTCGGCGCACTGGTGGCAACGGTCCTGGCCGCCATCTTCGGTGTCGGCGTGGTGTCCAAGCTCAGTGCCGGTGGCTTCGGCGACCCCGATGCCGAGGCCTCCCGGGCCTCTCGGGCGCTCGAGGACGACTTCGATCAGGGCGAACCCAACTTCGTGCTCCTGGTCACGGTACCCGGTGGAGTCGATGCGCCGGCGGTGGTCGAGGCGGGCAAGGAGCTCACCGCCGAGTTGAGTGACGAGCCGGGCATCACCCAGGCACTGTCGTATTGGTCGCTCGGCCAGGCCGAGCCACTTCGTAGTCCGGACAAGACCCAGGCCCTCGTGCTCGCCCGGATCGGCGGGACCGGCGACGACGTCGCACGCCTCACGAAGGTTCTGTCCCCGAAGTACGGTGCGCCGCGCAAGGCCGGATCGGCGACACTGAAGATCGCCGTCACCGGCTATGGCGAGGTGTTCAGGCAGGCGGAGATCACCGTCGAGAAGGACCTGAAGCGAGCGGAGTTGATCGCCCTTCCGATCAGTGTTGCTGCGGATCATCGCCGAGTTCACCGAGGTGTCGATCTTCGCCCTCAACCAGACAACCGCGATGGGCCTGGGCCTCGCCATAGACTACAGCCTGTTCGTCGTATCCCGCTTCCGTGAGGAGTTGCACGCGGGCCATTCGACCGAGGTTGCGGTTCGCCGAACGGTGAGCACGGCCGGGCGAACGGTCGTGTTCAGCGCGGTGACCGTTGCGGCGTCACTGTTGGCGCTGCTGGTCTTTCCCCTGGCCTTCCTTCGTTCCTTTGCCTACGGGGGCATCTCGGTGGTGCTCATGGCTGCGACGGTCTCGGTTGTCGTCCTGCCGGCGCTGTTGAGGGCCCTTGGACCCAGGGTCGACCGACTGTCGATTCGCAAGCTCCAGCCCAAGCCCGTCGGCACGGGGTTCTGGTATCGGATGGCGAAGTTCGTCATGGCGCGACCCTTGCCGATCATCTCGGCAGGTGTGGCCTTGCTGCTCTTTCTGGGCGCACCGTTTCTCGGCATCGAGTTCGGCCTCCCCGACGATCGCATGTTGCCCAAGGGCAACCCGGCCCGCGTCGCCGCCGGTGAGATACGCGAGAACTTCCTGTCGAACGAGGCGTCGCCCATCTCGGTGGTGGCCGGTGACGTCGGGACCGATCCCCAGGCTCTCGCCCCCGAGGTTGATCGTCTCGCCCTGGACCTGTCGGAGATCGGCGGCGTGACCCGCGTCGACGCGATGACGGGCTATTACGCGCATGGCAAGGCGCTCATCCGTCCCGGCGACAGCAAGCGCTTCAGCAACGACAAGGGATTGTGGCTGTCGGTGGTCGCCGACGTGGAGCCGTTGTCACCCGAGGGCGAGGCGCTGGTCCGTGAGGTCCGTCAGGTTGCCGCCGAGTTCGGGTATCCGGTCGACGTCGGTGGCGCAGCGGCCGACCTGTTGGACTCCAAGGAGACGTTGTTCAGGCGAGCGCCCCTTGCCGGGCTCATCATCGGGGTCGTCACCTTTGTCGTGCTGTTCCTGATGTTCGGTAGTTTGCTCGTGCCGGCCAAGGCGGTGTTGTTGAACCTGCTCAGCCTGAGCGCGACATTTGGTGCCCTGGTCTGGATCTTCCAGGAAGGGCACTTTGCCGGAGTTCTCGGTTTCACGCCCACGGGCATGACCGACACGATGATGCCCGTCCTGTTGTTCTGCGTGGCCTTCGGCCTATCGATGGACTACGAGGTGTTCCTGTTGTCGCGCATCAAGGAGGAACACGACAACGGCGCCGACACGATCAACTCGGTCGCCGTCGGCCTGGAGCGCACGGGACGTATCGTGACCGCAGCGGCAGCGTTGATCGCGGTCGTGTTCCTGGCCTTCTCGACGTCGGGCATCACCCACGTGAAGGTCTTCGGCATCGGCCTTGCCCTGGCCGTTGTCCTCGATGCCACCTTGATCCGCGCGACGCTGGTGCCGGCGTTCATGCGCCTCGCAGGCAATGCCAACTGGTGGGCCCCCGCTCCACTGCGGCGCATCCACGAGCGCTTCGGCATCAGCGAACATGTCGAGCTCGAGCCGGTGTCCGCCGCCGCCGGGCCGTCCGGCTCGGTCCTGCCATCGCCTGTTCCGGCGGACGAGGTCATCGATCTGCGTCAGGGAGCCATCGATCTCGTCGTCGCGGCGCTCCATGCGAACGAGCTGTCCGGGCCGACGCATCGCCCGATCAAGTACTCGGAGCGTTACAAGCGATCGATCCTGGCCCAGCTGGACCTGTGCTCGAACGACCGTCAGGCGCTCCTGTTGCTCGAGCAGGAGAACCTGACCACCGAACACGCGCTTCGCTGGAAGCGTGCACTTGCCAACTCGGCCTGAGCCCGACGGCTCACAGTTGGTGGATCACGGCTGGGGGCCGCCGGCCCGTGCCGGGTCCCGTGGAACCGATTGAGGCGACCGCCTCAGAGGCCCAACGGATAGGTGGGCCTCCATTGGATACAGAGGCTGTTTCGCCAGGCGAAGACTGGAGAAACGAGTCGTTCGGAACACACCAGGTGGACCTGTCCGCTGAGCCTCTTACGGGGCGGGAACCGACGGGATGTGATAGTCCGGGTCGGCGACGCGGGCGGGGGACCTGCGCTTGAGGGCCCGCTCGATGGCCGGCGCAAGGCGCTCCATCTTGGCCTTCTCGCGAGCAGCGCCGCGCGCCTGGAACTCCGGCAGGACCTTCTCGGCCATCAGCTGCATCGACTCGCAGATGTGCTCGTGTTTGTTCTGGCCCGCCTGGGACACGAAGATGACCTGGTCGACGCCTGCTTCCTCGTAGCCGATCAGCAGCTCACGGATCTGCTCGGGCGTTCCGACTGCGCCACGCAGTGAGCCCAGGCCGCGCTGGAAGATCTGGGCCCCGAGAGGCTGACCGGTCTGGGAGCCGATCTCCTTGTCGAAGCCCCATGAGGAACGGTTCTCCTGGAACTCGGCCCAGACGTCGGTCCTGCCCGGCTTGTGGTCGCCGAAGATGTAGAAGTGCGCCAGGGAGTAACCGAAGAAGTGGCCACCGTCGAGGCCGCGCTCGATGGCGGTCTCCTCGTCGTCGTGACACATCAGCGGGATGACCACGGCCAGGTTGGGGTTCACGGCGAAGCCGGCGGGAACGCATTCGTCGCTCTCGATGAGGCCGTAGTAGTCGTCCACCCACTTCTTGGCCTCCGCCGGCTCGACGAAGCTGAAGCTCAGCGCGCCGATGCCGTTGCGGGCAGCCAACAGGATGGTGTCACGGCGGCTGCAGGCAACCCACAGCGGGGGATGGGGCTTCTGGAAGGTCTTGGGCACGACGTTGCGAATGGGCATCTTGAGGAAGTCGCCGTCGTAGCCGGCGAAGGGCTCCTCGACGAACATGCGGGTCACCGCGTCGATGGCCTCGTGCCACTGGTTGCGCTTGGTCGAGCGATCGATGCCGAAGCCACCGAGCTCGGATTCCGAGGAGGTCTCGCCGGTGCCGAACTCGACCCTTCCGTCCGAGACGAGATCGAGCGTTGCGATGCGCTCGGCCACCCGTGCGGGATGGTTGTACTCCATGGGCAGGGGCACGATGCCGTGACCGATGCGGATGCGGCTGGTGCGCTGGCTGGCGGCGGCGAGGAAGACCTCGGGCGCGCTCGAATGGCTGTACTCCTCCAGGAAGTGGTGCTCGACTTCCCAGAGGTGCTCGAAGCCGAGCTTGTCGGCGAGCTCAACCTGGTCGAGCGCGTCCTTGAAGAGTTGGTGCTCGCCGCCGTCACGATCCCACGGCCGGGCGAACTGGTGCTCGTAGAAGACACCGAACTTCATGGCTTACCTCCGTCGTGTGCGTGCATGATCAAGGAAGGGTTTCCAGGAGCTCGTCGAAGGTCCCGAAAAGGGCCGGCCGCGGACCTCCCTCGCGCAACAGGAGAGCGAGTCTGCGGCTGCGCCCGAGGATCTCGCGGGCGGCTCGACCGGGCCACGGGCGGGGGAGCAGCTCGGGTGGCAGGTAGGGGTCGACGGCCGAGCATTCGGCGTAGTCGACGGCCATCTTCAGCGCGTAGGGAAGAAAGAGCGTGTCGGGAATGCGCTCATGGTCTCGTTTGAGGCCCTCGAGCAGATCGAGCACCTGGCCGTAGCTCTCGTTGAAGTGCGTGTAGCGCTCGGCGGTCTGCTCGAGTGGCCACAACATCGCCACCAGCTCACGCGGATCACGGACGCCCCCGACCTCGAGGTCGTCGGTCTGGGCCAACGTCAGGTGGTCGGCGAGATTGAGTCGCTTCGCCTCACGACGCACGTCGTCCTCCCATGGATGAGGCGAGACGTAGAGGCCGCCCTGGAGTGATGCCCCCCCGAAGGCGACCAGCAGGTCGCGCAGCGCGTCCCGACCGTGCCGACGCGTCTCGGGGACGGCGTAGCCGACCAGATGCCATCGGCGATCCCAGCCCCGGCCGGCGGCATCCTGAGCGAAGGCCAGGCGTGTGCGTTGGAGGGCGTTGCCGAGCACGCCGCGTCCTGCTTCGGTGGGCAGGTAGGTCGCGCGCCTGCCGGTGCCCGTGCGGGTGAACAACCCCTCGGCGACGAGGCGACGGAGACAGGAACGAACCTGTTCGGGCGTCTGACCGCAGGCCTCGGCGATGGGGTACAACTCGTCGGCGGCAATGGTGCCGTCGTCATGGGCCATGCCCAGGACGAGCACTCTGGTCGGAATCATGACGGTCGTCTCCCCCACGACCATGATCTTGACCGAGTCATTCCGCCGGCGTCAAACGTGATGAGGCAACGCGTGCACAAGGCCACCCAAGCGGGCCGACAGAGGTGGCGCCGGCATCGATCCCCGGCTCAGTCGTGGAGGCCGCACTCCGTCTTGGCGAAGCCCGTCCACCGCCCGGCCCGGGCGTCCTCTCCATCCTTGACCTTGCGGGTGCACGGCCAGCAGCCGATCGAGGGGAAGCCCTCGGCGAGCAGCGGGTTCGCGATCAGATCGTGGTCGGCCGCGTAGCCTGCGACGTCGTCGTGGGTCCAGCCGGCCAGGGGGTTCACCTTCACGAGTCCCCGACGATCACGCGAGACGATGGGAGCCGCGGCTCGGGTGCTCGCCTCGTCACGTCGGAGTCCGCTGAGCCATGCAGACTTTCCGGCCAGGGCCTGATCGAGGGGTTGTACCTTGCGCACCTGACAGCAGCCGTCGGGGTCGTCCAGCCAGCGGTCGTCGAGGGGCACCGATGCCGAGACGATGTTGAGGTTGAGGCCATAACGCGCCCGCACCGCCTCGGCTGTCGCCAGGGTCTCGGGGAAGTGGTAGCCGGTGTCGATGAAGACGACCTCGATGGTGGGGTCGACCTTGACCGCCAGGTCGATGAGCACCGTGTCCTGCATCGAGGCGGTCAGGCACAGGCCCGCGCCGAAGGTTTCATGGGCCCAACGGATGATCGTTCCCGCCGGGGCATGCTCGAAGCGCCTGTTCAGCTCGGCAAGCTCATCGGTGCTGAAGTGGTGGGTGCCGGGGGCAAGGCGCACCGGTGTGACGGTCTCGATCCGCGCCTCGACCAGGTCGAGGGCGGCCGACTCCACGTCGGCCGTCGAGCTCATGTTGCGCATTCACTCTCGCCGATCTCCTTGACGTACGGGCCGGTCTCACCGAAGTCGGTGTAGAACTCGGGGTGCGCATCGGGCAGCGGGAGCTCGTCGAGCTCGGCCAGCTCGACCCCGAGGGCAGCGGCGCCGCCGACCCGGTCGAGCCA
>JACOTK010000312.1 GCA_016178435.1 Actinomycetota bacterium | reverse complement strand
TACTACGGATCGACCGAGAGCGGCCCGGTCACGACCTGCGACAGCGCCGAGTGGTTGACGCATCCCGGCACCGTCGGCCATCCCGTCCCGGGAGCAGAGATCCGGGTGATCGGTGAAGGGGGAGTGTCGGTCGCCTCCGGTGAGACGGGCGAGATCTACATGCACTTTCCCGACTACGGGGAGTTCACCTATCAGAACGCCTCGGAGCGTCGAGCCGAGATCGAGCTCGACGGCTTCATCACCGTCGGCGACCTGGGCTATCTCGACGAGGACGGCTTCCTTTACCTGTGCGATCGCAAGAACGACATGGTCATCTCGGGGGGCGCCAACATCTACCCGGCCCGGATCGAGGCCACCATCCTCGGTCTCGAGGGGGTTGCCGACTGCGCGGTGTTCGGCATACCCGACCCCGACCTCGGCGAGGTCGTCGCGGCGGCTGTGCAACCCCAACCCGGTGCGACCGTGACCGAGGACGAGGTCCGTTCCCACGTGGGGGCACATCTGGCCCGCTTCGAGGTGCCTCGCGTCGTGACCTTTCACGACGCCCTGCCCCGCGAGGACAGCGGCAAGATCTTCAAGCGTCGTCTTCGTGACCCCTACTGGGCGGATTCCGGCCGCTCCATCTGAGGCCAGGTGAAGACCGGCCAGGTGAAGACCGGCCGGTGAAAACGGAATGAGCCCCCGGGGCGTCTACGCCGAGCGGGGGCTCACAGGTCCGTTCAAGAAGGTGATCAGCTCTTGAAGGTCGCCTTTGCCTGCGAGAGGACGACATTGCCCTTTTGGGTCTCGGCGGAGACGATGGCCTCGCCGTCGCCGACGATCCACATCTTGGTGATGATCGAGTCGCCGGGGTAGACCTGATCGGCGAAGCGAGCGGCGAACGAGCCGAACTTCGCAGGATCGCTGCCGCAGAGCGTGTGCAGGATGGCGCGGCCGACGAAGCCGTAGGTGCACAGCCCGTGGATGAAAGGTGCCTCGTAGCCGGCCATCTTGGCGAAGGAGGGGTCGATGTGCAGGGGGTTCGAGTCGCCCGAGAGGCGGTAGATCGCGGCCTGCTCCTCACGGGTGACGTACTCGACCACATGATCGGGGTCACGCTCGGGTGGGGCGTTGAGCCCGGCCGTTGACGGGCCGCGTTCGCCGCCGAAGCCACCGGCGTCACGCACGAACAACGTGGCCTTGGTGGTGAACAGGGGACCGTTGTCGTCCTCGACGATGCCCTCGCAGCCGATGACCGCAGCCTTGCCCTTGTCCCAGATCTCGCTGAGACGGCCGGTCACGGTTGCCTTGCAGTCCGCCGGGATCTCCCGATGGACGGTGATCGACTGCTCACCGTGGAGGATCATCATGGGGTTGATGGCGATGCCGCTGCCGAAAAGCGCGCCCATGGACATCATGCCGGGGATGACACCGTAAGTCGGAAGTACCTTGGGACCCTTGCCCTCGAAGAGGAAGTCCAGCTCGGTCTCCGGCTTCGCCCCAACGCCGCAGGCGTAGAGCATCGTGGCCTTGCTGTCCCACGACACGGGCATCGGATCGAACGTTTTACCGACGAGATCATTGGAAAGTGATTGGCTCATGGCAGCATCTTTCCCCCGACTTGACTACCTGGTCAAGAACAAACAACGATTCTCTTCACATGTCGCATGAGTGGCCTCGACGGGAGGCGCTCAGAACGAGGGGAGACAAGTGTGAATTTCGCATTCAGCGAGGAGCAGGAGCAGCTTCGGACGTCGGTTCGCAAGTTCCTGGAGGACAAGTCCCCCGAGAGCGAGGTCCGTCGCCTCATGGAGACCGACGAGGGTTACGATCCGGCCGTTTGGTCCCAGATGGGCCAACAGCTCGGCCTGCAGGGCCTTGCCATCCCCGAGGAGTTCGGTGGCTCGGGCTACGGCTTCATCGAGCTGGTCGTCGTGCTGGAGGAGATGGGCCGTTCGTTGCTGTGCGCCCCGTATTTCTCCAGCGTGGTCATGGCCGCCAACCTGTTGTTGAACAGTGGTGACGATGCCGCCAAGAAGGAGCTGCTGCCGGGCATCGCCTCCGGCGAGACCATCGCGACGGTTGCCTATGTCGAGGAGAGCGGGATCTGGGACGAGTCCGGTGTCACCGCGACCGCCACCAAGGCAGGTGACGGCTACACCATCTCGGGCACCAAGTCCTTCGTGCTCGACGGCCACACCGCCAACCTGTTGCTGGTCGCCGCTCGTACCGCCGGGGGCGTGAGCATCTTCGCCGTCGACGCCAACGCATCGGGTGTCACCCGCACGCTGTTGCAGACCCTTGACACCACCCGCAAGCAGGCCAAGATCACCCTGACCGATGCCCCTGCCCGCCTCATCGGCGCCGAGGGCAAGGGTTGGGACGCGCTGGGCAAGACGCTCGACCAGGCGGTGGTCGCTCTGGCCGCCGAGCAGGTGGGTGGCTCCCAGTTCTGCATGGACATGGCCGTTCAGTACGCCAAGGACCGTGTGCAGTTCGGTCGCCCGATCGGCTCCTTCCAGGCCATCAAGCACAAGTGCGCCGACATGCTGCTCGAGGTCGAGTCGGCCAAGTCCGCCGCGTACTATGCGGGGTGGGCCGCTGCCGAGGACAACGACGAGTTGCCCACGGTTGCCTGCCTCGCCAAGTCGTACTGCTCGGAGGCGTACTTCCACACCGCAGCCGAGAACATCCAGATTCACGGCGGTATCGGCTTCACCTGGGAGCACCCGGCGCACCTGTACTACAAGCGGGCCAAGACTTCGGAGCTGATCTTCGGTGACCCGACGTACCACCGTGAGCTGCTCTGTCAGCGTCTCGGCATCTGATCGCTCTCGGCGTCCCAAACCAGAAGGAATCTCCCTCATGAAGTGGCAAATCGAAGACACCCCTGAGCGCGCCGCGTTCCGGGCAGAAGTCACCGGTTGGTTGCGTGACCACCTGCCCAAGGGCTGGATGGAGGCGATCGAGGCCGGCGACGACGATGCGTTCGACGCCGCCAAGCGCGCGAGCGACTGGAACCCGTTCACCTGGAACGCCCTGGTGGGCGCCAACGGCTACGGCGCACCGCTGTGGCCAAAGGAATACGGCGGGCTCTCCGGCGAGCAGTGGATGCAACAGATCGTGCGTGAAGAGCTCGGTCGTTACCGTCTGCCCCTCGTCAGCCTGAACATCCTCGGTGTGGGCCTTGCCGGCCCGACCATCATCGAGCACGGTACCGATGCTCAAAAGGAGCGGTACCTCAAGAAGATCCTCACGGGTGAGGAGATCTGGTGCCAGCTCTTCAGCGAGCCGGGCTCGGGTTCCGACCTTGCATCGTTGTCGACCAAGGCCGTGCGCGACGGCGACGAGTGGATCGTCAACGGCCAGAAGGTTTGGACCTCCATCGGTCAGTTCGCCAAGTTCGGCATGCTGGTCGCCCGCACCGACCCCAACATTCCCAAGCATGACGGGCTCACCTACTTCATCCTCGAGATGAGCACGCCGGGCGTCGATGTTCGCCCGCTGCGCCAACTCACCGGATCGTCGGAGTTCAACGAGGTGTACCTCACCGATGTGCGCATCCCCGACGCCAACCGCGTGGGTGCCGTGGGTGACGGATGGCGAGCGGCACGCACCACGCTCATGAACGAGCGGGCCACCCTTTCGGGCCTCTCGATGGACCAGTCCTCGATCATGGGCGGCACCCGCAAGGATCCGTGGCAGTCGTTCCTCGAGGGCATCGAGGACAAGACCGACGCAAACGTCCGTCAGAAGATCGCCCAGTTCTACATCGAGCAGGAGGTCAAGGAGATCACGGCCTTCCGTGCGTCCTCGGCTCGCCTGCGGGGTTCGCAACCCGGGCCGGAGAGCTCGGTGAACAAGGTCTTCAACGCCGAGTTCAACCAGCGCAAGTCGAGCTTCTCGATGAATGCCGCCGGCATGGCATCGGTCGCCTGGGTGCCGGGAGCGGGTGGGGCGTCCGACAGCCGGATGCACGCCTTCCTCCGTTCGCGGGCCAACACGATCGAGGGTGGCACCTCCGAGGTGCTGCGCAACCAGATCGGCGAGCGCGTCCTCGGACTTCCTCGTGACATCGACACGGACAAGGGCCTGCCTTGGAAGGAAATCCGCCGCAACTGACCTGTGGCGGTTCGTCGATAGTTCTCACCGAAACACACGTTGTGCCGACTGGTACAGCGTGTGTTTCGCGTGTGACCACGAATCGGTTCTCCAGTGAGCTCATCGGGTGATGTAGCAACGAGCCGGCACCGGCTCGGGTATCAGCCTGCCCTGGACGGCCTGCGTGGTCTGGCGGTCTTTGCAGTGCTTGCCTATCACGGCGGGATCAGCGGGGCGCGTGGCGGATTCCTGGGCGTCGATGTCTTCTTCGTCCTCAGTGGTTACCTGATCACGGCACTTCTGGTCCAGGAATGGGGTCAGACCGGGCGTATCGACATCCGTGCCTTTTGGGTGCGGCGCGTGAAGCGCCTCATGCCGGCCCTGATCATGCTCGCGGTTGCGATGGTGGGATGGCTGTTCCTCCTCGCGGAGCCGGCCGAGCGGTCCGGTCTGCGCCTCGATATCCTCGCATCGCTCGGATACGTCGCGAACTGGCGGTTTGTCGTCAGCGGTCAGTCGTACTTCGCCCAGTTCGCCAACCCATCGCCGCTGCGCCACACCTGGTCACTTGCTGTCGAGGAGCAGTGGTACCTGATCTGGCCCTTGGTCGTCTGGGCCGGATTGCGCGTCACCCGAGGGCGTCTCGGGCGCCTGACGCTGCTGGTGGTGGGCGCGGCGATGGGCTCCGCGGTGTGGGCAGCGGTGTTGTGGGGGAATGGAGACCTCTCCAGGATCTACTACGGCACCGACACTCGGGCTCAGGAGCTTCTCATGGGCGCCGGCCTGGCACTGCTGTTGGCCAAGGTCACCTTTTCCCCGAGGTTGCGGTGGCTGTTCGACGCGATGGGCGTCGCTGCGCTGGGAGCATTGGTTTCCGGCGCCGTGCTTGTTCACGATACGTCCCCCTGGCTCTACCGAGGGGGCCTGTTGGGAACATCACTGGTGGT
>JACOTK010000311.1 GCA_016178435.1 Actinomycetota bacterium | reverse complement strand
ACTGAAGGCCAGTCGGAACGACGAGGCCTCGACGACCACCACGTCGAGCGCGAGGTCGTCGATCGCGTCGATGAGTGGCAGGTCCGTGTTGCCGGCGGCGACTGTCCGTAGCCCGCCGGCCCTCAACATGCGCTCCACCAGCGTCGTGACCGTGGTCTTTCCGTTGGTGCCGGTGACCGCAACGACGGGAATGCTCGACCAACGTGTCGCCAACTCGAACTCGCTCCAGACCGGGATCTGCTCCGCTCGGGCAAGGAGCAGAGCCGGATGAGTCGGGAGCACGCCCGGACTGGGAACAACCAGATCACACGCGTGGACCAACCTTGCGACCGTGGACTCGTCGGGCTGCTCCACCAAGGTCATGCCCGGCGCCTCGATCTCGGCGAACCGAGCTCGACCCGGTGCTGTCGGCACGTCCTCGACGATCGTGACGGTGCATCCCCGACGATGCAGGTGACGCGCGGCCGCCTCACCTGCGACACCGAGCCCCACGACCAGAACACGACCTCGGGGAAGCTCAACCCGTGCGCTCATCGCCTGCGCACCCGAGGACCGCTCCGATACCCCATCAGTCGAAGACGCCCGGAATGGAAAGGTAGTCGGCATAGAAGAGGCCGACGGCTGCCGCCGTCGCGATGCCGGCGAGCAACCAGAACCGAATGATGACCGTTGTCTCGGGCCACCCGGCCAGCTCGAAATGGTGGTGGATCGGCGCCATGCGGAAGATCCGTCGGCGGAACACGCGAAAGGAGATCACCTGGATGATGACCGACAGGGTCTCGATGACATAGATCCCCCCCAGCAGGGGCAGCAGCAGGTGCGTGTTGGTCAGCAGAGCGAGACATGCCAGCCCGGTGCCGATGGCCAGCGAACCGGTGTCGCCCATGAAGATGCGCGCGGGTGCGGCGTTCCACCAGAGGAATCCGGCGCATGCCCCCATCATGGATGCCGCCACGAGGGCAAGATCGAGCGCCTGGGGGATCGCGTAGATCTCGAAATGGCGAAAGGCCCAGAAGCCGATCACGACGTAGGCGGCAAAGGAGAAGATGCCTGATCCCGCCGCCAGGCCGTCAAGGCCGTCGGTGAGGTTCACGGCATTCGCCGTCCCGAGGATCATCAGCACCGCCCACAGCGCCCAGAGCACCGAGCCCAAATCGACGTTGAACGAGCCCGTGCGTGTGAAGGACAACTCGGTGGACACACTTGCGAGACGGATCGCCAGAACCGAGAAACCCACCGCAACGATCAACAGGCCTGCCAACTTGGTGCGTTTGTTGAGACCGAGATTGCGCGCATTGCGAACCTTGATCCAATCGTCGAGCAAACCGACCACCCCGGTGCCGGCGATGGCCAGGATGACCAGGATGCCACCCCAGGTGAAGATGGCACCCACCCGGAGGTGACTCACCAGATAGCCGGCCATTGCTCCCCCGACGATCGTGATGCCACCCATCGTTGGTGTCCCGGCCTTGGTGACGTGGCCGGCGGGCCCGTCCTCACGAATGGGCTGACCGATCCCCCGATCGTGAAGCCAACGGATCAGGAATGGTGTGCCGACGAGCGAGACTCCCATCGCCACGCCCGCTGCGAGAAGAAGCGCTATCAAGAGCCGTCACCACGGTCAACCGTGCCACCGCGCTCGATGCGCCCCCACTCCTCGGTCACAACTGCCGGGTCGATGAAATCCAGCACCACATCACCGATGGTCTGGGTGGTCTCGTGACCCTTTCCCGCCACCAACACCACGTCACCGGCATGCGCCAGGCTAAGCGCCCGTGCGATCGCGGCGCGACGGTCCTGTTCGACCTCGAGCACCCCGGCGCCCTTGACGCCCTTGGCACCCTTGACGATGGCGTCGAGAATCCGCTGGGGATCCTCCGAACGCGGGTTGTCCGAGGTCGCGATCACGATGTCCGCCCGCTCCGCCGCCACCTCACCCATCAGTGCACGCTTGCCCTGATCACGATCACCACCGCATCCGAAAACCACGATCACTCGCCCGGTCGTCACCGAACGAAGCGCTTGGAGCATCTGATCCAGGCCGTCAGGCGTGTGTGCGTAGTCAACAATGACACCGAAGGGCTGACCGGCATGAACTGCCTGAAACCTGCCCGGAACAGGAACTGCGCCGGCGAGGCCCTCGACGATCACATCGGCGTCGATACCGAGCTCGAGGGCTGCGGTTGCAGCAGCGAGGGCATTCGAGACATTGAACGAGCCCCCGGCGGGCACCTCCAGCCTCCGGCCCTGCCAGACCCCGTGGCAGGACGTCATGCCGACGTGCAGATCGGTTACGTCAGCCAGGCTGTAGGCACGGGTGGGCACCAGCGCCGCATCCAACAGGAGACGGCCGTGAGGGTCATCCACGTTCACGACGGCTGCTGCGGTGCGGGACGGATCGAAGAGCTTGGCCTTGGCCTTGAAGTAGTCCTCCCGGGACGGGTGAAAATCAAGATGGTCCCGCCCGAGATTGGTGAAGACGGCCATGGAGAACCAGGTTCCCTCCACCCTCGACAGCGCCAGAGCGTGCGACGAGACCTCCATGGCCACCGATGTCCTGCCCTCGTCCCGCCAGGCGGCGAGCATCGCCTGGAGATCGGTGGCTTCGGGCGTTGTGCGTGGTCCCCCGATGGTGCCGATGAGACCGCAGGACCGACCCGCCGCATCGAGAACGGCCCGAAGCCACCACGCCACGGTCGTCTTGCCGTTGGTCCCCGTGACGCCCACGACCTCCAACGACCGGGACGGGTGGTCGTGGAAGGCCGCTGCGACATGCCCCATCGCCTCACGCACGTTGTCGACCCGAAGCTCCCACACCCCGAGATCGAGGGGTCGTTCGCACAAGAGCGCCACCGCGCCCTTCGCGACCGCCTCGGCGGCGTGGTCGTGACCGTCGACAGTCCGTCCCACGACGCAACAGAACAGTGCGCCCGGTCGAACCTCGCGTGAATCGTGCGTCACCATCGTCAGGGCCTGGTCCGGCGGCGCTCCGATGAGCTCGACCCGCGGCGATGCCGTCGGCAGCCTGGCCACCAACTCGGTCGGGTGAACGCTCATCGAGGGGCGCCCGCCGGGCCGGGGGGCGGCGGGATGCGCAACAGGCGTAAGGCGTATTGACTGATCTGGGCAAAGACAGGAGCTGCGATCTGGCCACCGTAGATGCCCCCGACCGGCTCGTCGATCACCACGATGGCCGAGAGCTGCGGGTTCTCGGCCGGCACGAAACCGGCAAAGGATGCCATGTAGGCGCCCTCGACGTAGCCGCGGCTCGTCACGGATGGCTTGCGCGCCGTTCCCGTCTTGCCCGCCACGGTGTAGCGATCGATGCGGGCCTTGTCACCGGTACCGTCCGCGACGGCACGGACCAGCATTCGAGTGACCTCCTGCGCCGTTGCCTCGGAGATGACCTTTCGGGACCCGCCAGGTCGGGTGAGCTTCTCCACTCCCTGTCCGTCGACGGTGGCCCGGACCAACCTGGGCGGAATGGCAACACCTTTGTTGGCGATGATGTTGAAGGCACCGAGCATCTGCATGGCGTTGACCGCCACCCCCTGGCCGATCGGGATCGACCCGATCGAGGTGCCGTTCCACTCCGAGAGGTCGAGCATGCTGCCTCGGGACTCCTTGGGAAAGTCGAGCCCCGTGAACGAGCTGAGACCGAACTTCCTGAGATACTCGTCGACCCTCGTCGCTCCGAGCTCCTGGGCAACCATGATGGTGCCGACGTTCGAGGACTGACTCAGGATGTCGGCGAGCGTCCATGACATCGGTCCATGGGGATCGTGATCACTGAAGGTGTGCACCGAGACCGGCAGCCTGTCGGGGACCACGAGCACGTCGGTGGGCTTGTGGACGCCTTCCTCGATGGCAGCCGCCATCGTGACGATCTTGTTGACCGACCCGGGCTCGAAGGTTGAGACCAGGGCAGCGTTGGAACCTGCCGGAACCGGTGGCGCCCCGTCCCGGCCCGCCGTCATGTTGGCCATGGCGAGGACCTCACCTGTGCGTGGATTCATGACCACCGCCATGGCCCCCTTGGCCTGCGACGACGCAACCGCATCACCCAGTACCCGCTCCACCTCGTATTGCAGTGATCGGTCGACGGTCAACACGAGGTCCGCTCCCCGCAGGGCCGGGTTGAGGCGCTGCTCGCCGGCAGCGATCGTGTTGCCCTTGAGATCACGTTCGATCAAGAGCTCACCGGGCGTACCCAACAGCGGTTTGTCGTATTGGTCCTCCAGTCCGGCGTAGCCCCTGCCGTCGGGGTCGACACCACCCAGGAGCGCTCGGGCAAGGTCACCCGCGGGTCTCACGCGAGTGGGTTCGTCACGAAGGAAGACACCCTTGAGCGGGTGGTCATGCCTCGGCTTTCCCTTGTCGTCCATCGTGATGTCGCGGAACAGGGCAGCGACACGCGTTCCCATCTCGGGCGTCAACTGGCGCTTGACGTAGACGAAACGACCCTTGGTGCGCAGGGCGGCCTCGATCGCGACCGGGTCGGCCTCCAGTACGGGCGCCAGCACATTGGCTGCCTCCTGCGGATGCACCACCTGGAGCGGGTCTGCCCAGACCGTCGTGCTGGGCACCGACATCGCCAACTCATCGCCGTTGCGATCGAAGATCGATCCCCGGTCCGCAGGCAGAGCAATCGGGGTGATGCGTTGCCTCAGGCCGGCAGCGACATAGTCATCCGATGCGACCACCTGCAGGTATCCCGTCCGTGCCGCAATAGCCCCGAGCAGGACAAGCACGACCACAAGGAGGGCGATCGAGCGCTTCGCCGGGTCTCCGGCGCAACCGGTGGGCGGTCGACGAGGGGTGGGCGGTCGACGACGATCGAGTGTCGAGATCCCGATCGACGGCACGACCCCTTGGGCTCCCGGGTCCCGTTGCCGTGCGTCCCGTTGCCGTGCGTCCCGTTGCCGTGCGTCCCGTTGCCGTGCGTCCCGTTGCCGTGCGTCCGGTTGCTGTGCGTCCCGTTGCCGTGCGTGCGGTTGCCGTGCGTCCCGTTGGAACCTGTCCCCTCGGTACCTGTCGGCCGGAGGGCCCACGTCGGTTCGGTGGTCGATGGGGCGGTGGAAGGACCGCGCTCACGAACCGGCGCCCAGAAAGGGCTTGACCGACGCCCACGGACGCTCCCCGTGTGAGGTGTCATCGGACACCGAGGGGTGACGATCGCCGATGGATGTTGCCCCCTCCGGCGGGGTGAGGTACTCAACCCGATCAGGCTTGACCATTCCAAGGCGCCCCACGGCCTCGTCCACCACCCGCTGGGGCGACTCGAGCTCGGCGACCTCGCGACGAAGCTGCTGATAGTGCGCCTGCTCCTCGGCCATCTGATTCGCCAAGGTATCCACCCGAACCTGTCCCTGCACCAACACCGCTTGGAACGCCGCGAGGCCGAACAGCGACGCCACCACGACGACTGCCGCAACCACCCCGAGGAACCGGACACGCTTGCGTCGGGCAGCGAGCCTCAGATTGGAGTCGTCGACCACGCGGAGCCGCGGACGCTGCACCCCGTGTTGGTCGCGCTGGTGCTCGCGTCGGGGGCGGGCTTCCCCGCCGTCGACTCGGCCGGGTCGACGGCCGATGGGGGCAGATGCCGCCTGCGGGCTCATCATCGGCCTCCCGGACCGCGTACGGAGACGCCGGCGATCTTCTCGACTGCACGAAGGCGCGCCGATTCGGCTCGGGGATTGGCGCTCACCTCAGCCCCTGTGGGCTTCCTCGACCCCTGCTTGAGAAGCCGAACCGACGGCGTTGCACCACAGACGCACGGAAGGCGATCGGGACACGTGCACCCCCCGGTCGCTGCGCGACGAAACCCTGCCTTGACGATGCGGTCCTCCCCTGAGTGGTAAGAGAGGACGACGCAGCGCCCCCCCACCGTCAACGAGGAAAGGGCAGCCTCGATCGCGACCGGAAGCACCCCGAGCTCGTCATTGACGACAAGGCGCAAGGCCTGAAAGGTGCGCTTCGCGGGGTGACCCCCGCGACGTCGGGCCGGAGCGGGGATGGCGCTGCGGACGGTCTCGGCAAGCTGGATGGTTGTGAGAACGGGTCGAGCCGAGACGATCGCCCTGGCGATGCGGGCTGCAAACCGTTCGTCACCGAAGGTGACGAGGAGATCGGACAAATCGCTCTCGTCGAGGTTGTTCACCAGATCCGCCGCAGTGGTGGTGGAGGCGGGATCCATGCGCATGTCCAGGGGGGCGTCGAAGCGATAGCTGAATCCGCGTTCGGGTCGATCGAACTGATGCGAGCTGACCCCGAGGTCGAACAGCACGCCGCTCAGCTCCTCGATGCCGAGGGAGGACATGACGGGCACCAGGTGATCGAAGCGCGCCTGGACGACCATCGCCCGGTCGCCGAACACCTCCAGGCGCTCACGGGCGGCATCGACGGCAGCGGGATCCTGGTCGAGACCAACGAGGCGAACATGGGGCAGGGCGGCCAGAACTGCGTGTGCATGACCGCCTCCCCCGACCGTGGCGTCGACAATGACGCCGGCAGGGACGGGGCCGAACAGCTCGACCACCTCGGCCTCCATCACCGGCAGATGGAGAAATGGCGTCGGACCGGAATCGTTCGAGGTCATGGGCCGCTCCTCAGCGAGATGACGCCGCGCACCAACAGCCCTCCGATCGGCACGGCCCGCGGGATTTCTCCCCGCGTGGCCAAGACGGAAGCGGGCGGAAGGGGCTGTCCGCCTTGTCGTTCGGAGGGCTGTTGCTGCGCGTGCCATGTCAGATTCCCACCGCTTCGAGTCCGGGCACGGGGCTTCTCATGCCCTCCTCGGCTGCGAGGTTGACCGCCGTCCACTGATCGAGGTTCCAGATCTCGATGCGATTGATCGCCCCTATGATCTTCAGATCGCGCTCCAGGCGGGCGAAGTTGCGCAACGTCGGCGGAATCGCGATGCGGCCCTGCCTGTCGGGAAGGACCTCGGCGGTACCGGCCGAGAAGGTCCTTGCGATGTTCCGCTCCAGTTGCCCCCTGCGTGCGATCTCCAGCATCTCGTCGGTCCTGACCTTGAACTCCTCGGGTGTGTAGATGGCCAAGCAGCCGTCGAGCACCTTCGTGAGATACCCCCCGTGCTCCAGGCGGTCGCGGAACTTGGCCGGGAGGATCACCCGACCCTTCAGGTCGAGGGAGTGCTCGAACTCCCCTACGAACGCCTGCTCCACGTGTAATCGCTCTCGCTTCTCGGCAGTTGGCAGGTGAACTCCAAAGGTCTCCCCTTTCCTCCACCTGCCACCACTCTAAACCCCTTTCCACCACATTACAACCACTTGACCACCACTTTTTGCCCTCCCTCCCCCCACTGCCCACCAGCAGCGCCCCGCTGTGCCCTTTTCAGCAGGACGAAATCCACTACGCAACGAATTACCCTGGACACGGAAACAGCACGCGCCACCGGCGCTGAACCGTCGAGGGAGCCTGAGATGTTGACCGCCTTGTTGCGTTACAACCCGTTACTCCTGATCGGGATCGGACCGCTGGCGATCTCGGCTCACGGGATCATGACGGCCGTCGGCATCTACGTGGGCATGCAGATCATTCGTCCGGCGGCCGAAAGACTCGGGCTGACCATGGATTGGCTCTACTCACTGATGACCCGTGCGGTGCTCGGCGCGATCGTCGGTGCCCGCATTTCCTTTGTCGTGGGCCACCTCAACCTCTATGCGGACAATCCGCTGCGCGTGCTCCAGGTGTGGGAGGGAGGGCTCTCGCTCCTGGGAGGCATCACCGGGGCCGTGCTCATCTGCCTGCCGCGGGTGCGTCGTGAAGGGCTCTCATTTCTCGCGCTGACCGACGCCATCGTTCCGGGGCTGGCACTCGGCATCTCCGTGGGCCGGATCGGCGACCTGATCATTGCCGATCATCTCGGCAAGCCCACCAACTTCGTGCTCGGTTACGCATGCCCGGACGGCCCCACCGGCTCGCCTTGCCTGGCTCCGGTTGGCCAAGGCGTTCACCAAACGGCCCTCTACGACCTGGTCGCGACGGCGGTGCTCTTCGGCGTGCTGGTCACGCTGCGCCGGCGGACAGCGGCCAGTCCGCATCGAGTGGGCCGGCTCACCCTGGTCTTCGGCGTTGGCTACGGACTCGCCCGCTTCGTCGAGGGCTTCTTTCGCTTGGATCTCACCCATGGTTCAGGGCTCAGCGGCAGCCAGTGGACGGCGCTCGGCGTGATCGCTGCGTGTCTCGTGCTCCTGGCAACCCGTTGGCATGGGCCCGTGGAGCCCATCGAGGGCGGCGCTGCCGAATCCGACTCCCACCCGGGGAAGCACACCTCGTCCGGCGGGGCGATTCACCGCTGTTGAGAATAGGTCCATTGTCCATGAAAGGTGATGCTGCACTACCTCGGCAGTGAGGCGATCAACGCCATTTCGATCTCGTCCGCGGTGGCGTCGATGCCGGCGGCGACTTCCCGGAGGCCCATCAGGGCCTCCTCCCGCTCGTGCTCGTTCATGGCCATGAGTCCGACAAGCACCTCGGGGTCCCAGCAGCGAAGCACCGCACACTGAAAGCGGGCGGCAATGCGCCCGCGCCGCTGGGAGATGCCCACCACCTTTCGCCCCTCGACCAGCACCTCGCCGGCGCCGACCCCTGCAAAGCAGATGCGCCGAGACCATGGTGAACAGACAAGTGGGCCTTCGTGCGAGACGCCCTGAAAGCCCAGCCCGCCAAGGGCGTCGATCCAGACCTCGCCAAGCCAGTGGAAGGCATGCCCGACGTCGTCGCACCACAGTCGATCGCCACGCGGCACCACCACGTCGACCCAGACGACCTCGTCGGGCATCAGCAGCACGGCCCCCCCGCCACTCCGCCGACGGACGAGCTCGACGCCCTGTCGATCGAGGGCCGCCACATCGACATCGGTCACAGGTTGAGCGCTTCCCAGGACGAGAGCGGCCTGGGTGATCGCGTAGAACGAGACCGACCTGACGGCGGGTTCAGCCTCCACACGGCCGTGAAACGAGGCTGCGGCGCCCCTCACCCGCTCGATTGCCCAGCTCTCCCCGGGCGACGCCCCCCCGGTCATGTTGTGCCTGTCCCTGGTGGGCCCGGAGTTGAGCCGGAAAGCATCGGACCTGCGGGCCGGACCGCCATCGTGCCGTCGGCGTCCATCTCCCATGGCGTCGTGAGATCGTTCGCGTACCAACGCGCGCTCGATGGCAGGTCACCGGGGAGCGTCGCTCCGGCCAGCGCCGCGAACGCCACCACCACCTCCTTGCCGATGCCCGTCTCCAACATGCCGCCGATCCAAAGTGGC
>JACOTK010000197.1 GCA_016178435.1 Actinomycetota bacterium | reverse complement strand
GGCCTCGAGCATGTACTCGCGCCTCCCGGTGTGGGCGCCCTCGCCGGTGGCGGACCCCATGTTCCGAGAGGTTCCCAAGGCGGTCACCACCGCCGAGATCGCCGAGATCGTCGCCGGCTACGCGATGGTTGCCGGCCATTGTGCCGAAGGCGGCTTCGACGGCATCGAGCTGCAGTGCTCGCACAGCTCGATCGTACGGGGCTTCCTCTCGCCGGCCACGAACCAACGCACCGATGACTACGGAGGCAGCCTCGACAATCGGGCTCGCATCCTCCTCGAGATCGTGCATGCCGTTCGTGAGATGATCGGCCGTGATCTGGCGCTCGGCGTGCGGCTGTGCGGTGACGAGCTGATCGAGGGAGGCACCACGATCGACGAGGCGGTGGAGGTCGCTCGCCTGGTCGAGGCATCCGGCCGGGTCGACTACATCAACACCTCCATCGGCGTGGCCACCGCGACGCTGTTCATGATCGAGGCGTCGATGCACATTCCCCCGGGCTACGCGATGTTCATCCCCTCGGCGATCCGCAAGGCGGTCGAGCTGCCCGTGGTCGGCGTCGGACGTTTCAAGGACCCCATCCAGGCTGATCGGGCCCTCGAGGAGGGTCACTGCGACCTCGTCGGCATCGTGCGTGGACAGATCGCCGATGCCGACTTCGTCGCCAAGGCCCGTGCCGGTCACACCGACGACATTCGCCTGTGCCTGTCGTGCAACCAGGAATGCGTGGGTCGCATGGGTCTGAACCGCTGGCTCGGCTGCATCGAGAATCCACGCACCGGACGTGAGGCGGCATTGGCTGCCGTCCCCATGAGCCGGCCCGTGCGGCCGAAGAAGGTGCTCGTCGTGGGCGCCGGGCCCGGCGGCATGCAGGCGGCGATCTCGGCTGCGACGAGTGGACATCAGGTCGAGGTCTACGAGCGGGACGCGACGCCCGGCGGACAGGTCCGACTCGCAGCGAGCGTGCCGAACCGTGCGGAGTTCGGCGACATCATTCGCAACCAGGTGACCGAGTGCGCCCGACTGGGTGTCGACATCCATCTCGGCGTCACCGTCGATGCGGCCTTCGTCGCCTCTCGAAGGCCCGACGTCGTCATCGTCGCGACGGGCGCCGAGCCGGAACGCCCCTGGTGGGCGCCGGTCGACGTTTCCCTTCCACGGGTGGCCGATGTCCGCGAGGTCCTGGAGGGCTCTGCATCGCCGAGCGGACGGGTGATCATCGTCGACGAGCTCGGCTTCCATCAGGCGACGAGCGTGGCCGAGCTCCTGGCGGATCGAGGCTGCTCGGTGGAGGTGATCACGTCCGGCATGGTCGTCGGCCAGGACCTCGGGGTCACCCTCGACATGGAGGGTTGGTGCACCCGGGCGGCGGCCAAGGGCATCGGCCGGCTCACCGACCTCGTGGTCACGGGAATCGAGGACGCCAAGCTCAACGTCATGCACCACCCAACGGGTCGCAACGAGCTTCGTGAGGCTGACTGGGTGGTGCTCGCCGTTCCCCAGGCGCCGGTCGAGGGGCTCTACCTCGAGCTCGCCGAGGCATCCCGACAGCCGGGAACGCCCTTCACCGTCCATCGGGTCGGCGACTGTGTCGCCCCGCGACGGGCACACGCCGCCGTGGTCGAGGGCCAACGGGTCGGAGCCTCGCTGTGAGCACCGGTGCGCTTGCGATCGTTCCCGTCCGCGACGGCATCCTGCCCCTCGGCGGTGAGGAGACCATCGCCGAGGGCGGAGGCTCCGCGCTGCTCGTGGGCACGGGCGTCGAGACCGCCGCCCGCGAGATGGTGGTGCAACCCGCCGGCCGGCTGCTGGGCTGGGAGGCCGGCGACTACCGACCCGCCGCCTGGGCGGAGGCCCTGTTCGACACGATCGCCCCTCATGCGGCGGTGATCCTGCCCGCCTCGCCCGACGGACGTGACCTTGCGCCCCATCTTGCAGCGGTGCTGCGCCGGCCCCTTCTGACCGGGGCGATCAGGCTCACCTTCGCCGAACATGGCACCCGCGTCGAGGTCGCCCGCCGAGGCGGCCTTGTCGGCGAGCTCTACGAGACGCCGGTCCCGGTGGTGGTCACCATGCAGCCCGGAGTCCGTGGGGTCGATCCATCCGTCGAACACCGTGAGCAGCCGCCCCAGCTGGAACTGCTCAACCTCCCCTTCTCGCCGACCTCGTCGTCGGGCAACCCCGAGCTGGTCGAGATCATGCCCCCTGACCCCGCCACGATGGACCTCGGCGAGGCGCCTCGCATCGTTGCCGGTGGCCAAGGCCTCGGCAGTGCCGAGCTCTTTGCCCGCCTCGGCAAGATCGCCACCGCGTTGGGGGCCTCACTGGGGGCCACCCGCGTGGCCGCCGATGCCGGATGGGTTCCGTTCGAGCGTCAGATCGGCACCACGGGCGTCGCCGTCAAACCCCGCCTCTACCTCGCCTTCGCCATATCCGGAGCCGTGCAGCACACCAGTGGCCTCGGCCATCCCGACCACATCATCTCGGTGAACCTCGACGCGAGCTGTCCCATGATGACCATGGCAGATCTCGCGATCGTCTGCGATGCCCGCGCGCTCATCGACGAGTTGGCCGGCAGACTGTTGTCGTCAACCGACGTGGAGACCTGACATGACCGAACGTTTTGATGCCGTCGTCGTGGGCGCGGGGCCTGCCGGATCGGCCGCGGCGTTGGTGCTCGCGCAGGGCGGCGCCTCGGTCTGCCTGCTCGAACGCGGTCCCTTCCCCGGCTCGAAGAACATGTACGGCGGGGTCATCTACGGGCGCATCCTCGACGGGCTCATTCCCCAATGGTGGGATGAGGCGCCTGTCCAGCGCTGGGTGACCCGGCGTTGCACCACCATGCTGACCGCCGGCCAGGCTCTGACGATCGACTATCGCACGAGCGCATGGGGAAGCCCGCCCTACAACGGGGCGACCGCGTTCAGGCCCGACTTCGACGCCTGGTTGGCCGGCAAGGCGGAGGCCGCCGGAGCGGTCCTGGTCTGCTCGACGACCGCAACCGGTCTCCTGCGCAACGAGGCCGGCGCCATCGTCGGGGTGCGGACGGACCGCCCCGACGGCGACATCGAGGCCCGCACGGTGATCGCCTGTGACGGGGTCAACTCGTTTCTTGCCAAGGAGGCAGGGCTCTATCACCACGCCGAGGCCGACCACTTCACCCTCGGCGTCAAGGAGGTGCTCGCCCTGCCCCGCCGGGACATCGAGGAGCGCTTCGGACTGCGCGGCCTGGAGGGCGCCGATTTCGAGATCGTGGGCTGCACCGGCGACGTCCCCGGTGGCGGGTTCATCTACACGAACCTCGATTCGATCGCCGTGGGGCTCGTGTTGTCGCTGCCGGGTCTTGCCGCCTCCAAGCGTCGGCCCGAGGACATCCTTGCGGAGATGAAGACCCATCCGGCCATCGCCCCCCTGGTCGAGGGAGCTGAGCTGAAGGAGTACTCCGCCCACCTCATTCCCGAGGGTGGCTACGACATGATGCCCGAGCTCGGACAGGACAACCTGCTCATCGCAGGCGATGCCGCTGCCATGTGCCTCGCGGCAGGCATCTGGCTGGAAGGGGTGAACTTCGCGATCGGCTCGGGCGCCGCCGCCGGCGAGGCTGTTGTCGAGGCACTGACCCGGGGCGGCGTCGTGGCCCAGCCGCTGGAGGGCTACCGAAGGCGCCTGGAGAACAGCTTCGTGCTCGCCGACCACAAGAAGCTGCGCCGCGCACCGGGGCTGGTGCTCTCGGATCGGGTGCAGTCCCGCTATCCCCAGCTCGCGTGCAACCTTGCCGAGCGCATGTTCACCGTTGACAACCCCAGCCCGAAGAAGGGCATGGTCGCGTTGGGCCGCCAGGAGATCAAGCGATCGGGCGTTCGCCTGCGTGACCTCGCCAGGGATGCATGGACCGGACTGAGGACCTTCGGATGAGATCACGATCGGACGACGGCACCAACCTGGCGCACACCGCTGAGGCGACAACGACGAGGCCGACGACGCCGGTGGGAGACGTGCCACGAGAGGCCGGCCGCTCGGACGCCTGGGGATCCATGGCCTTCGAGGACCGCATGGCAACCGTCGATTTCCGCGTCGCCGAGAAGGCGCACATCGAGGTCGACAGCGAGGTCTGTCGCAGCTGCACAACCCGTTCGTGTGTCGGCGCGTGTCCGGCCGCCCTGTTCGTGCCGACCGCCGACGGAGGCATCCTCTTCAACTACGAGGAATGCTTCGAGTGCGGCACGTGCTACATGATCTGCAACAACGAGGGCGCCATTACCTGGTCGTACCCCGAGGGGGGCCACGGCGTGGTCTACAAGAAGTCGTGAGCGCTCCCATGACCGCCGGCGGCGCCCGTCTCGGGGCGGCCCGTCTCGGGGTTGCCATGAAGTGGGTGGACCTTCGCCCCGAGATCGACTCCCTGACCGGAGCCGTGCACACCGATGCCCGTTTCTCCGGCGCATCGGGCGCCGATCAGGCCGCCCTGGAGCTGGCGCTGCAGCTGGGCGGGACATGGGGAGCCGATGTCGTCGTGGTGAGCGTCGGCCCGGCCGGCTCCGAGACAATGCTGCGAGAGGCGCTCGCCGCAGGCGCAACGCAGGCATTGCGAGTGGACGGCGACACCGCGATGGCGAGCCAGGACGTGGCCCGTGCCCTGGCCGAGACGTTCAAGGGTCTGGGCGTCGACCTGGTCCTGTGCGGCGACTGGAGTCTCGATCGAGGGTCGGGTTCGGTCCCTGCGTTCCTGGCAGGAGCCATGGGCTTCGCCCAGGCGCTGGGTCTCGTGAGCATCGCTCCCGACGGTCGGTCCCCATGTGGCCTGAGCGCGCAACGCCGACTCGACGGGGGCCGTCGCGAACGTCTTCGCATCCAGGCCCCCGCGATCCTGTCGGTCGAGTCGGGCGCCGCACGTCTGCGGCGCGCCGCGCTGACCAGGGTGATCGAGGCCCGCAAGGCGACCGTCGAGGTCCGCCCCGCTCCGACACCTGTGGGCGCACCCCATCTCGCGCCCACCCGCGTCGGGCCCTATCGCCCGCGGGCCCGAACCCTGCCTCCGCCGTCGTTGACGCTGAGCCCGCGCGAACGGGTCCTTGCCCTGACCGGTGCGCTCGTCGAGCGCACGCCGCCGCAGACGCTCGTGCTCGAGGCGCCCGAGGCCGCAGAACGCATTCTCGACCAACTGCGCACCTGGGGCTACCTGACATGAACACCAGGTCCCCTTCCCGCGCGGCGGGGGGACCGCACCTGGCCACGATGACCTGGCCGGAAGCCCGCGGTGAGGCGCACGATGGAGGCGGCGCCCTGCTCGTGGTCCCGATCGGCGCCACCGAGCAGCACGGCCCGCACCTTCCTCTCGACACCGACTCCCGGGTGGCGGTTGCGCTCGCGGATGAGCTGGCACGTCGAAGGCCCGACGTCGTCGTTGCCCCCGTCCTCGCCTACGGATCGAGTGGCGAGCACGCAGGCTTCACCGGAACGCTCTCCATCGGCCGGGATGCCTTCGAGCATCTCATCATCGAGCTCGTCCGCTCCGCCGACGACTGGCACGCCGGTATCGTGCTCGTCTGCGGACACGGCGGAAATGCGGCGCCACTCGAAAAGGCGATCGCGCGTCTGGTCGTGGAGGGCCGCCGCGTGATGGCCTGGTACCCCAGGTTGGCCGAGGCCGATGCCCATGCGGGCCGGACCGAGACCTCGCTGATGTTGGCCATCGCGCCCGAGCTCGTCCGTCTCGATCAAGCGGCGCCCGGCACGACCGAGCCGTTGTCCGCCCTTGCCCACACCCTCCGGGCCGAGGGCGTACGGGCCATCTCGCCGAACGGCGTCCTGGGTGACCCAACCGGAGCCTCCGACGAGGAAGGCCGGCAACTCCTCGAGACCCTGTCGGACAACCTCGAGACCACCGTTGCCGGCTGGGTCGCCGGCGTTTAGCCTCGGCGCCATGTCCTCCAAGCCGTATACGCCCCTGCAGGAACGCTTGCTGTCGGGGGTGCTCAAGGGCATGTCGCCGGTGAACACGGCTGTCTATCGCATCAGCAGCGGAAAGGTCGGTGGACGTTTCTCACGTCGTGCGCCGATCTGCCTGCTCACCACGACGGGGCGCAGGTCCGGTCAACCACGAACGGTTCCGCTGCTCTACCTGGCCGACGGCGATGACGTGGTGCTGGTCGCGTCCAAGGGCGGGATGGCCCATCATCCCGCCTGGTACCTCAACCTCGCCGACAACCCCGAGGTCACCGTCCAGATCGGGAGGACCACGACCCGGATGGTCGCCCGCACCGCAACACCCGAGGAAAAGGGACCCCTCTGGCAGCGCCTCGTGGCCATGTACAAGTCCTACGACAGCTACCAGGCCCGCACCGAACGCGACATCCCGGTCGTGATCTGCACGCCGGCCTCCTAGGCGTGCTCACGC
>JACOTK010000196.1 GCA_016178435.1 Actinomycetota bacterium | reverse complement strand
GGGTGCCGAAGTGCCCGTTGGCCACCACGAGCAGACTTTCTCGGACCCGCTCGAGTGTGGGCCCGGTCTCCGTCCAGACGAGCGTCCATCCCGGGTCGAGGTCAACGGCGGGCACCCGACGGGTTGCCCGGCGAACCAGCTGGTTGTCGAGGAGTGCCAGAAAGGTTTCAGGTCCGCCAGGCAGGTGGACGACGCCTGCGGGAACACCTTCGGGCTCCACGCCGACCGAGACCGCCGTGGCTCGTCCGGCCTCGGTGATCAACATGGCGGCATCACTGCCGGTTGCCCCGCCGAGGGAGCCCATCTCATCGCCGACGATGAGGACGAGCCCGGGCCCAACGCCTCGACGGCTCAGATCGTGCAACACGTACCGCAGGGAATCTGACTTGTCGGTGAGGCCGATCTCGAGGTGCTTCGCGTCGGTGGTCACGCGGGGATCGCCGAGCCCTGCGTCTGTCGCGGCAGCCGCGGCCATGGTGACCGCGGCGTCGAGCCCGGCGATGCCGTGGGACACGAGTCGATCGGTGACCGCCTCGAGCAACGCACCGATGTCCGCCTTGGGGGGATCGGTCCAGCGTGGGTCGGGGATGATGTCGATCTTGCGTCGGTTCATGCGTTGGGTGACGACCTTCGTCGTCAGGCCGTGAGCACCCAGCCGTTCGACGACCAAGGCTGCTGCGCGGTCGAGCGCGGCATCCTCCTCAGCGGATGCATGGCGTTCCCAAACGACCTCGGCGCCGTCGGGACCGATCAGGGCAACCTGCGACCCCCGGTTCACGCAGAGCCACAGGCGCCCCGGACCCACCGGCCGCGCTCCCAGCTGTCCGTCGATGTTGGCGAGATGCGTGCCGGAGACAATGACGACATCGAGGCCCGCCCGACACAATGCCTCGACCCGGTGACGAACCGGCTCGGCGTCGGAGCGGCGATTCGGGACCGCCGTGCCGTCCCAGTCGAAGACGATTGCCTCGAAGGTCTTGTCGGGAAAGATCGCCGTGGGCGTTGCCGAACTGACCGCGGACACGAGTGTCCCGGGCATCAGGTGTCAGCTCGCCGTTTTGGCGAGTGTGATGTCGAGTGAAGGGGCCCATGGGTCCAGTTGGCGAACGGCTTGGCCGACCTTGATGGCGATTGCCTGCGCCGCGCCGGGGTTGGCGAGATCACCCACATCGATGCGGAGGACCAGTCCTCCGTCGCGTCGACGAACCTCTGCCTCGGCTCGCCCGACCTCCGCTCCATGGGTCCGCAGCGCGCCGCGCAACGCCGTGAGGGCAACGGCGGAGTGGTCGGGAAGCGGGGCCGAGGCCACCGCCTCCAGGTCGGCCACACTCGGGAGGTCGGAGCGTTCCATCGTCGCAAACCGCCTGAACGGGTGCCCCTCGGCCGTGCCGGCGATGACGATGGGAATCCTGCGGCGTTTCGAGCACAAAACCCCCTCCTCCCTCATGAGCAGATCGACTCCGAACCCATCCTGGGTGGGGGCCACGACATCGAGGAACAGATCCATCGGGGTCAGGCTCAGTGGGCACGGCCTGCCCTGCAGGGCCACACACGTGCCCGCATCGATGCCGACGCCGCCGTCGTGGCAGGAAAGGACGCTGTGGCCGGAGGCCACGAGTTGCTCGGCCATGCGGTGCGCAGGCTCGGTGTCATGTTCGACCATCAGGACTTTCATGGGCTCCTCACACCTTTCAGGGGGCTCCTCACACAGTCGAGCGGACCCCTGTCCGCATCCACTCCCTCATTGTCGGGCCCTGTCGGGGACGATGGGGAGGGGCAAAAGTCCATTGTTCGTCGCGGAACGGCCTACTCGTGTCGAAGGGCCTCAACCGGGTCGAGCAGGGCCGCCCGACGTGCGGGCCACACCCCGAAGAAGACGCCGACACCGATCGAGACCAGCAGCGCCAGGCCCACCGCCCAGAAGGTCACAACGGCGGGAACGGGCGAAAAGACGGCCACGACGCGGGCGCCGATGACGGCGAGGGTCAAGCCGACTGCGCCGCCCGTGAACGAGGTCACCACCGCCTCCAACAGGAACTGTGCCATGACATGGCGGGAGCGGGCGCCAATCGCACGGCGCACACCGATCTCACGCGTGCGCTCGGTGACCGAGACCAGGGTGACGTTCATGATTCCGATGCCGCCCACCAGGAGCGAGACCCCGGCGATGCCGGCCAGAAAGAAGGTGAAGATGTCGAGGAACTGGCCGACCAGTCCCAGGATCTCGTCCTGGCTGAGCACCGTCAGCTCGTCGTCTGGATAGTTCTCCTGCAGGTACTCCTTCATGATGATGGCCGACTCGTCCACCTGGCGTGCGTTGGGGGCCTTGACCTGGACCAGATCGAGTGGCGTTCTTCCCGTGACGTCCTGAAAGGTCGTGAGCGGCATGTACACGAAGTTGTCCGGGTCGAAGCCGATCGACATGCCACCCTTGGTCTTGTCGAGCAATCCGATGACGCGGAACTCCGCACCCTGCAGCGTGACGGTTCGTCCGACGGCCTCCCCGTCCGGAAACAGTCCCGCCGCCGCCGCCGACCCGAGGACCATGACGCGCTTGCGGCCGATCACATCGGACTGGGTGAAGAAGCTCCCGATGAGGGGTTCCTTGTCCTGGACGTCCAGATAGGTGGCCGTGGTCCCGGTCATGTTGACGAAGTGGCGGTTCGGGCCGGCGCTGGCGCGGCCCCCGCTCTGCATCGTGCCCGTGATGACTGCTTCGGGTCCAAGCAGTCGGGCAAGCGCGTCCAGATCCTTTTGGCGAAGCGGTGACGCCGGTGGCAGACCGCCCGAACCGAAGACATCGATGCTGCCCGGGAAGACGAGCACCTGATTCGAGCCCAGGCTCTCGATGCCCGACGTGATCGCGTTGCGCGCACCTGTGCCCACGGCGATGAGGATCACCACGGAGGCCACGCCGATGATCACCCCCAGGCTCGTCAACATCGAGCGCATTCGGTTGGCCCGCAGCGCCCCGAAGCCGAGGTAGATCAGGTCACGCGTCAGCAGCACCGACTTCGCCCGTGAGATGTCGGCGCGGTCGGATGCGTCTTCAGCGTGTACGGATGTGTGACCGTTCGTGGCAACGCGAGGGGCCGGGGCCGCTGCGTCCGATGTGACCGCGTCGCTCGGCGGGGGATTCGATCTCGAGGAGGGCTTGCGGGCCTTGGACGTCGCTTCGGGCGTGGCTGTGGCGGGGATGCGCTCGGCGGAGGGGACCTCGGCCAACTCGCCGTCGAGCATTCGCAGCTCGCGCGACGCGTGTGCGGCGACGTCCGCCTCATGGGTGATCAACACGATGGCGACGCCGAGATCCTCGTTGAGCTTGCCCAGCAGGCCCATGACATCGCGGCTCGACTTGGAGTCCAGATTGCCGGTCGGCTCGTCGGCAAGAAGGAGGGCGGGGTTGGCTGCCAGTGCGCGGGCGATGGCCACCCGCTGACGCTGACCGCCGGACAACTCGTTCGGTCGGTGGGTTGCCCGGTCCGCGAGGCCCACCATGTCGAGCGCATCATGGGCGAGTCGTTCACGCTCCTTCCGCGGCACCCCTCGATACAGCAGGGGCAGCTCGACGTTGGCGAGTGCCGTGGCCCGAGGCAGCAGATGGAAGGCCTGGAACACAAAGCCGACCTCGAGGTTTCGAACCGCGGAGAGGTGGGCGTCGGTCAGGTCGGAGACGTCCTGGCCCTGGTACAGCACCCCGCCCGTCGTGGGTCGGTCGAGCAGTCCGATGATCTGCAACAACGTCGACTTGCCCGATCCCGAAGGACCGGTGATCGCGACGTAATCGCCCTGCTCGACCTCGAACGAGACGTTCCGGACCGCCTCGACCCGGTGCTCGTCGGTTCCGTAGATCTTCCAGACCGAATCGAGGGCCAGGATGGCGCCGCTCGGCTTACTCCCGACGGGATTGGCCGCCTTCCAGGCGCTCACCGGGTCAACGGCCACCAGGGGCAGGCGCCCCTTTCGGGCCTTGGTGGCGGCGGGTGCGGTCATGACGTGGTCTCCTCGGTCCCGGAAGGCGGCGTGAAATCGCCGTCCCTCGGTGCAGCAGCGTGCGATGCCTGGT
>JACOTK010000046.1 GCA_016178435.1 Actinomycetota bacterium | reverse complement strand
GTTGTTGACGAACGTCACCTGGTCCCCGGCCTTGGCAGCCACCGGAACCGGGGCAAAGGCCAGGATGTCGGTGTGCTCGGTCGTGGTCCCCATCTCGACCGTCCAGTTCGTGGCGCCGCCTACCGGCGTACCGGCCGCCACCGAGCTCATGAGCTTCTCCTTCGCGGCGCGTCCCTCGGCGAGGAACGGTTTGAGCTCCTCGTCACCGCGCTTGGTGACGCTCGCAGCGCTGTCCACCCCATCGTCACCATCGACCACGTCCACCGAGCCGGTCATCAGGGGATGAATGGCGCAGAAGTACTGATACGTTCCCGACTTGGAGAAGGTCAGCTTGAATTCGGGGGCAGGACCGGGCCCGGTGGGCAGCAGGCCGCTGTTGGTCAACACCGTGCCGTCGAAGTCCTCCGTCGGCGGGGAGGGGGCGAAAAGCGCTTCATCGGGGGGACCGGGGGCGGGCAACGTCGCTCCTGCCTGAAAGGTCACGGAATGGGGCTCGATGGTGTCCGCCCAGTCCCACGCGACCGTCGAGCCCTTGGTCACGGTGATCTTCTCGGGAAGGAACTCCAGCACTGCCACCGTCGAATCCTCGGTGTCGTTGACCCCCGCCCTGACAGTGATCGCCTTGTCCGCGGTGGCTTCCTCGACCTTGGCCTTGGCCTTGGCGTCGGAACTGTCGTTGTCATCGTCCCCGCAGCCGGCTGCCAACAGCGCCGGCACGACGAAGAGCGTCAGGAGCTTCAGCCACGATTTCCGACCCGTGATGCGACCATGACGCGTGCGGCTCGTAGGGAGTCCCTCGGCAGACATGCACACTCCTCATTCCCCAGATTTGGAATTCCCCCGTTTTTGGAATTCCCCATTATTGGACGGAAGTTCTAACTTGACGTTCCCCATCTGTCAAGAGGACCGACCCCTCGCGAGTGGCTACCCCTCCAACACCACGAGATCGTGGCTGACCGCGTTCAGCGATCTTGAGCCGTCCTGGGTGGCGACCACGATGTCCTCGATCCGTGCGCCGAAGCGACCCGGGACGTAGATGCCCGGCTCGATGGAAAATACCTGTCCCGCGAGAAGCGGCTCGTCGTTGCCCTCCACCAGGTACGGGTCCTCGTGCGCGTCGAGACCGATGCCGTGGCCGATTCGATGGATGAACCATTCACCGTAGCCGGCATCGGCGATAAGACGTCGAGCGACCGCGTCGACCTCGGACGCAGCCGTTCCCGCCGTGGCGGCGCCCACGGCGACGGCCTGAGCCGCCTGCAACACGGCGTACAGATCCACGAAGTCGGCCGGTGGGTCCCCGACGTGGACACAACGCGTGATGTCCGAGCAGTAGCCGTCGGGCATCGTGCCCCCGAAATCGCAGAGCACAACCTGACCGTGCTCGATGACCCGCTCACCCGCCTCGTGGTGCGGGGACGCGGCGTTGGGCCCCGCTGCAACGATCGCGAAGTTCACCTTGCGATGACCCTCGGCGATGAGGCGCCGTCCGATCTCGGCCGACACCTCGGCCTCGGTGCGACCGACGAGGGGGATCTCACCGGCCTGCAGAGCGCCGGCTACCCGGTCCGCCGCCGCTGATGCACGGGCGAGCGCCTTGATCTCGGGCAGACTCTTGACCGCCCGAAGCGCAGCGATGACCCCACCGGCCTTTCGCCAACGAACACCGGGGAGATGGGCCTGGAGCTCGATGAGGAACCGGGCCCAGGTGTGATCGCCGATGGCAACCACGTCGGGCGAACCCATGAGCCCGGCCACCAGAGCGACGGGGTCTTCGGTCTCCTCCCACGCCACGAGGCGAAAGAGCCCGGGATCGTGCTCGACGCGGGATGCCTCGAGTCGAGGGACGACCAGGGTTGGATCGCCCTCGCGCGGCACCACGAGCATCGTCAGTCGCTCGAGCGGCATCGCCTCGTAGCCGATGAGATACGGCAGGTCGGCCCCCACGCTCAGCAAACAGACGTCGACACCGAGCTCGGACATGCGGTTGCGGGCACGGACGAGGCGGTTGGGCTCCACGATCAGCCAGACTAGCGAGGTGACCTCGGGCTCCGGTGATGACGAGCTTGTCAACGACCCGACCGTTCTCGTCGACAGCGTCCTCGCCGACAGCGTGTGGGCCCCCGATCGGCGCTCTCTCACCGTCGGCCTGGTGCTCACGATCACCCTGGTCGGCTTCGAGTCACTGGCGGTTGCGACCATCCTCCCCTCGATCGAGCGAGAGCTCGGGGACCTCCACCTCTACGGATGGGTGTTCAGCGCCTACTTCCTCGGAAGCCTGCCCGGCATCGTCATCGCCGGCCGGCTCACCGACCGATTCGGTCCCGTCCGACCATTTGCCATGGGCCTGGCGCTGTTCTCGATCGGGCTCGTGATGGGCGGACTGGCGCCGTCCATGCCCGCGCTCGTGCTCGCGCGAGTCGTGCAGGGCATCGGGAGTGGCGCCATCCCGGCCGTGGTCTACGCGAGCATCGGCCGCAGCTACACCGAGGCGGTGCGACCCCGCATGTTCGCCATCCTCTCGTCGGCCTGGGTGCTGCCCAGCCTCATCGGGCCTGTCCTGAGCGGCACGATCGCCGACCAATGGAGCTGGCGTTGGGTCTTTCTCGGTCTCCTTCCCCTGGTGGCCCTCTCAGGGCTGTTGACACTGCGCTCGCTCCGATCCCTGGGTCGGCCAAGTACACACGACATCGGGCCCATCGCGATCTGGGCGGCCGTGCAGGTCACCTTTGGCGCAGGTCTGGTGCTGAGCGGCCTGTCGGCCGGCTCCTCGCCGCTGATCGCCCTGAGCCTCGTCGCGGGCGGGGTTCTCATCGGCATTCGTCCTCTGCAATCGCTGGTGCCGCCAGGCACGCTGCGCGCCCGACCCGGGCTTCCGGCAACCATTCTGAGCCGAGCGGTGCTGACCTACTCGTTCTTCGCCGCCGATGCCTACGTGCCGCTGAGCGTGACCTCGATCCACGGGACGAGCGCGACCACGGCCGGCCTCGCGCTGACCGCGTCGGGCCTGCTGTGGGCCATCGGTTCATGGATTCAGGAACGAAAGGTCACGACATGGGGACCCCGAACCCTGGTGCGGGCCGGCTTTGCACTGATCCTCCTCGGCATCACCCTGGTCTCGATCGTGCTCAACCCATCGGCGCCGCTGAGCCTCGTGGTGGTCGGCTGGGGCGTAGCCGGCCTGGGCATGGGCCTGGCCTACGCTCCCATCTCGCTGCTCGTCCTCGAACAGGCCGAGCCCGGCCGCGAGGGAAGCGCAAGCTCATCCATGCAACTGGCCGATGTGCTCGGCGTTGCGCTCGGCGCGGGCAGCGGCGGAGCACTGATCGCCCTTGGTGATGCACTCCAGTGGACG
>JACOTK010000195.1 GCA_016178435.1 Actinomycetota bacterium | reverse complement strand
CGTTGACCGGGTCGGGGGCCGGAGGAAAGACGATGAGCGCGGCCGTGACGAGAGCGAGCCACATGCCTGCGCTCAACATGAGCCGGGTTTGGGAGGTCGCGTCCCTGCGGGCAAGCCAACCGGCGAAGCGTGCGGTGGCGAGGCCGGTGGTGACCATGAAGGCGACGAGCAGGACGTAGAGTCCCGTGCGTTGCCCGACGGTGTCGGGATCGCCGACGGCGGGAGGGTTGGCCGGGTACTTGAGAGCCGGCACGAGCTGAACGGTGACAAATGCCGCCGCTGCCAACCACAGGGAGCGATGCCAGTCCTCTCGCCCGGGCAGGCGATGCCGGGTCGCGGCGAAGACGACGCCGAAGATGGCGCCCAGCGCAGCGCCGATGACGAGGGAACCGAGGCCGCCTCCGACCAATTGCACCGTCCGGCTGAACATGCCGTCGCCGCCATGGCCACTCGCCTCTTCGATGGCGATCGCGTCGCTGATGGACGATTCGCCCACCAGGAGGAGGAACAGGGCCAGGGCAGCCCCTCCGCCGATTCCGGCTATGGCGCCGTTTCGCAGGTATCGGGTCATGGTGTTCTCCGGTGTGAAGGTGTGGTGTGCAGAATCAGGCGGGGTGGGGCCGGGTGACCCCACCCCGAGCGTCAATCTCTGTGGCGTCCAGGAGCGTGCGCTCCATGAGCGCTGCTCCATCGGATGTCGTTCCCTGCCCCTGTGGCAGGGCGCTCCGACGCCTCAGTGGCAGGGAACGCCGACGAAGTGGCGGGCATCGTGAAAGAGCTCATGTGCCGTGCCGGCCATGTTGCCCAAAAGCGCGCCGTTGTCCATCGAGACGGCATAGACGCCGATCGCGGCGATCGCCACGAGGAGCCATGCCAGGGCGGGAACCTTGATCCGCTCAAGTTGCTCGGTGTGTTCCATGGTTGTTGTTCACCCCCCCTCGATGTTGGTGGTCGTTCGAATGGTCGTGTTGATGATCGTGTCCGTGGTCGTGGTCGTGTTGCGCCGCCCGCAACGGTAGGCCGCCCTTGGCCTCGTGACCGGGAAGGGCGACCCGATAGACACAACAGTCACAGTTTGGTCGAGCCCCGGTGCCCTGGCCGGCCTGATGGAAACGCTCGACGACGAGTCGAGCGAGACGGGGATCGCCGCCGAGGTGAGGACCGGTGATCACGTTGACGTCGGGATGGTCGAGAGTCCATGCCGCCGCCTGGTCACGGATGCGATCGACCAACACGCCGGTGAACAAGAAGTAGGGAATCACCACGATGTGGCGGGCGCCGAGGCGACGGCACCGCTCCAGCCCCTCGGGCACCGACGGACTCGCGAGGGAGATGAAGGCGGGCTCGACCCAACCGATGCCTCGGCCGTCCCACACCAGGCGGGCCACCTTGGCCAGGTCGGCGTTGGCGTCGGGGTCACTCGAACCCCGGCCGACCAGCAGGACCGCGACCTCGGCGGGGTCGAGACCATGCTCGGCCACGACCTCCATCGCCCGGTCCCCCGCAACGCTGAGGGCGAGCGGATGGACACCCATCTCGGTTCCGTAGGTGAATCGCACCTCGGGGTGGCGTCGGCGGGCCCGATCCAGGCAGGCGGGGCCATCGTTCTTCATGTGGCCGGCGCCCAACAGCACGAGTGGGACGCCGATGACATGGCACGGTCCACGTGCGACCAGCTTGTCGAGCGCCGTGTCGAGATGGGGCTCGGCCAACTCGATGAACCCGAATTCCATGGCGATGTCGGGAGCCTGGCCCTGGAGCACCTTGGTGAAGTCCCAGAACTCGGCGACGCCCGCCTCCGATCGGCTGCCGTGGCCGATCAGCAGGAGTGCAGGCATGTCGTCGCTCATGCGGACTCCTCCCTGCCGGCGATGCGGACGAGGGCGTTCAGCGCAGCGGCCGCCATGGCGCTGCCGCCCTTCTCGCCCACATTGGAGATGGCCGAGAGACCACTCGATCGCAGGGCCTCCTTTGATTCGGCGGCGCCGACAAAGCCGACGGGCATCCCGATCACCAGGGCCGGCCGGATCCGTTCCTGTCCGGCCAGCCGGATGATCTCGACCAGAGCGGTGGGGGCACAGCCCACCACCCAGATGCCACCTTGGGGGTGGGCCTCGGCGGCCAGGCGCATGCCCGCGGCACTGCGGGTCAACGCGGGTTCGGCGGGGTCGGGCGCCGGATCGGCGGCCTGCGACAGGAAGCATTGCGTGGCCACACCGGTGATGCCGTGGCTCACCATCTCGACATCGCAGATGACCGGTGCGCCCTGCCGGAGTGCCCTGATTCCGGCAGCCGCATCGTCCTCGCTGACGCGCATGGACTCGGCGAGATCGAGGTCGGCGGAGGAGTGGATGACGCGCGCGACCACCGCCTGGGCGAGTGGTCCGTGGCCGAGGGCGGCGAGGTCGACCCGATCGGCGAGGATGCGGTAGCTCTCGACCTCGATGGGGTGGATCATGCGCCCACCCCCATCGTGATGGCGTCGCGGGGGCACACCTCGATGCAGGCGAGGCAGTCGCTGCATCGGGAAGCGAGGAACGCAGGGCGTCCGGGCGCCGGGACGAGCGCCGCGTCGGGGCAGGTAACCACACAGAGCCCACAGGCCGTGCAGCGTTCGTCGATGCTCATCGAGACCGACGTCGTCTCGATGGTGGACCCGGTCGCGGTGGTGGACATGGTCGCGCTCATGGTCGATACCCCCGAGGAGTGACCATACGCCCTTGGAGCACGCGGGTTGTCGAGGAGCCGATGATCACGCAGGTGGTCATGCCGACCAGATCGGTGTCGAGATCGGCCAGGGTGGTGAGGTG
>JACOTK010000194.1 GCA_016178435.1 Actinomycetota bacterium | reverse complement strand
GGCGATCGGTTGCCCAGCATCGAACGAGGCCTGTTGAACGTTCCGTTGGAGCTTGCCGGGTTGGCGGTGTTGATCTGGGCCTGGAGGCGCTTCGATCTCGGCGATGCCGCTCGTCGCTCACTTTTCGTCAGGACCGGCCGCCTCGATCGCGGCCTGGTGGACTGAAGGCTGCCGGCGTGAACCGATGCTGATCCTCGCTCGTCACGGCCGCACCGCATCCAATGCCGCCGGCCTCCTGCTCGGGCGCGCCGACCCCGCACTCGACGAGTTGGGTGTCGCGCAGGCCGGCGACCTGGCCCGTGCGTTGGCGGGACGTCCTCCCGCGCTGGTGGTGGCGAGCCCGCTGACGCGAACCCGACAGACGGCCGAGGCCCTCGGGTATCCCGTTGCCGTCGACGAACGTTGGATCGAGCTGGACTATGGCGACTACGACCAACAGCCGATGCGGGACATTCCGTTGGAGGTCTGGCAGGCATGGCGCAGCGACCCCGGCTTCGTGCCCCCCGCCGGCGAGTCGCTGCAGACGATGGCCGAGCGGGTCCGAGACGCATGTGCGGAGCTGGCGGAGGAGGCAGCGGAGCACGACATCGTGGTTGTCACGCACGTGTCGCCCATCAAGGCAGCGGTGGCATGGGCCCTGCAGGTCGGCATCGAGGTGTCATGGCGCATGCACGTTGCGCCTGCATCGATCACCCGTATTGCCATCTCGCCGACCGGCCCGTCGCTCGTCTCGTTCGGCGAGACGCATTACCTGACCTCAACAGTCTGAGCTCACTAGCCTGAGCTCACCCGCCTGAGGCGAAGGCCTCGGCGCCGACGGGCGGGTTGGGATCATCGGTTGTTGTCAACCAGCGTTCGGGGAGGGCGACGCGGCGAGGGCCGTTGCGGGGACCACGGGTCATGACAAGCGCGTCCGGCGGGAAGGCCATGTCCTGTTGGCCCACATCGTCGAGAAGCCCGCACAGCTCGGTGAGCGACGTGACCGCCGTGAGGGCGGAACGAACCCTGCGTCCGACGGGAAAGCCGGCCAGGTACCAGTCGACGTGCTTGCGGAAGTCGTTCATGGCCGCAAACTCGCCGAGGGCGTCGCAGAGCAGGACGGCGTGGTCGCCCATGATGGCGCAGATCTCGCGGAGTGACGGTGGAGTGGGCGTGGGCTCGTTGCGCAGCACTGCGGCAAGGTCACGAAACAACCAGGGTCGACCGAGACAGCCTCGTCCGATGACCACGCCGTCGCATCCGGTCTCGGTCATCATGTCGATGGCATCGTGCGCCTGCCAGATGTCGCCGTTGCCCAGGACGGGAATGGAGGTGACGGCGGCTTTGACCTCGGCGATGGCCGCCCAGTCAGCCTTGCCGGAGTAGAGCTGCTCGGCGGTGCGGGCATGCACGGTGATGGCCGTCACCCCCTCATCTTCGGCAATCGCCGCTGCCTCGAGTGCGGTGAGGTTCCGGGCGTCGATGCCGAGGCGCATCTTGATCGTGATCGGCACGGCACCCGCTGCGATGACGGCCGATCGGACGATGGAGCGAAAGAGCAAGGGGTGCGCCGGCAGGGCCGCGCCACCGCCCTTGCGGGTGACCTTGGCAGCGGGGCAGCCGAAGTTCAGATCGATGTGATCCGCTCCGTCCTCGTCGACGAGGTGTCGAACCGCAGCGGTCATCACGTTGGGGTCCACGCCGTAGAGCTGGATGCTTCGCATGGGCTCATCAGGAGCGAACGAGGCCATGCGACGGGTCTTGGGATTGTCCTCGAGCAGGGCCCGGGCGGTGATCATCTCGCTGACGAACAGTCCGCCCCCGTAGTTGCGGCACAGCCGTCGGAACGCCGCGTTGGTCACGCCCGCCATCGGCGCGAGCACGACCGGGGGGTCGACCACGATGGGCCCGAGCTTCAATGGGGGAGGGGGCCCCACGGTCCGGGCCCCATGTTGGACATCCACAGGCTTCGCCGTCACCGGGTTCACATCCACAGGCTTCGCCGCCACCGGGTTCACCGCCACAGATCCGTGATCCGGATGTCGAGTTGCGCAAGCTGTCGGCGCAGCAACGGGAGCGAGAGGCCGATCACGTTGCTCGGGTCGCCGTCGATGCCCTCGATGAACGGCGCGGAGAACCCGTCGAGCGTGAACGAGCCGGCGACCTCCAATGGCTCACCCGTGGCGACATAGGCATCGATCTCGGCGTCGCTCAGATGACCGAAACGCACGAGTGTCTCGCCCACCGCGCTCACCCTTTTGCCGGTCACCGTGTCGATGACGCACTGGCCGGTCATGAGGGTCCCGGTCCTTCCGCGTTGCGCACGACAGATCGCGGCGGCTTCGGCGGGCGACCGTGGCTTGCCGATCGCCCGGTCGTCGAGATCGAGCAGCGAATCGCATCCGATGACCAGTGCGTCGGTGACTCGAGTGGCGATGGCATCGGCTTTCATCTCGGCCAAAGCGGTCACGGCGACGCGAGTGTCGGTGGTGTCGACCCCGTCCTCATCGACGCCGCTCGCCATGACCTCGACGTCGAAACCGGCCTGTTGCAACAGTCGGAGTCGCGCCGGTGACGCAGAGGCGAGTACGAGACGGCGGGACATGGTCAGGAGAACGTCATGAGGAGCTGGGCGCGATGAGGCTGACCGTGGGGAAATACGAACGATACCGGGTGGCATCACGGGTGAGCAGAACGAGGTCTTCGACGGCAGCGTGGGCGCCGATGAAGAAATCAGGCAGGGTCGAGGACACGGAGCCGCGTCGCTTTCGATAGTCGAGGAACGCCTTGCCGGCCAGAAAGGCGGCGGCCCAAGGTAAAGGCACCCGACGATAGTCATCTGCAGGCAGGGCGTCGTCGAGGTCTTCCACGCGGGTGAAACGGACGGAGACCTCCGCGTAGATGATCGGGTTGATGTAGAGGGGTCCAAGCTCAGCGGCCTCGGCGAGGGCGTCCATGGACCAGGTGAGCCAACGCTCATCGGCAGTCAGGACATCCAACAGCACGTTGGTGTCGACAAGTGTTCCCGAGGCCATCTTCAGGCGCCCCGCGTCATGGCCATGATCTCATCGGTTGTCATGCCGACATCGCCGCGCCCATGCAGTCGTTCGGCAAGACGACGGCCGCGAGTGGGACCTCCTGTGACCTTGCGAACCACGATCGTGTCGCGCTTGCGCTCGAACTCGATTTCCGTACCGGCTCCGATCCCGAGCGCGTCACGCAGCTCTTTGGGGATCGTGACCTGACCTTTTTCTGTGACCCTCATGGTAAGAATCCTACCAGTCGTACTCCTCCTTGATCGGGCCTCGCGTCTGCAGCGGAGATGGATCGTTGCTCGGCGTCTTTCAGCTCGGAGCGGGTCGAGATGGTGATGGTGAGTCGGTCTGTAGGCGGGATTCTGTCCAGCGCCGAAGCGCCTGGGTGGCCATCCATCTGTGCGGCCTACCTGGGGACATTGGACGGGCAGCCCGTCCCACGTTTGGCCTTGCTCCGAGTGGGGTTTACCCAGCCGCTCAGGTCACCCTGTGCGCTGGTGCGCTCTTACCGCACCTTTTCACCCTTGCCTGTGCGGGCTTGCGCTCGCCATCGGCGGTTCTTTTCTGTGGCACTTTCCTGCGGATCGCCCCGACTGGTCTCTCTCCAGCACCCTGCCCTGTGGAGTCCCGACCTTCCTCGACACGGTCAGTTGCCCGCCGTGCCGCGGCCACCCAACCGACTCACCATCCCTGCCAGTATCGCAGCTCCCGCCTCGGGTTGCATCGCCCGGGTTGCATCGCCCGGCAGGCATCGCCCGGCAGGCATTGCCCGGCGGCATCGCCCGGCGGCATCGCCCGGCAGGCATCGCGTCGGTAAGGGAGACGGCGCCGAAGCCGCGCCCACTCGGCTGTTGGTGTTTGTGCCGTCATGAACACCAAACGATTCTCCCGCACGACCACTCGACGGGCAGGTGGTCTGTGGTCACTTATAACAGCCCACCTGCCAAAAACCGTCTGTGCAAAGCGATTTCATCGAGCCATGGCCTACGAAAGCCGATGGCCCTATGCGCACGGGCTGTTCGCCGCCCTCGATCTTGCTCAGGACAAATCCCGGGGCCTTGAGATTCTCGAATCATGGAACCCAAAGGACTTCACTCGTGTCTGGTAGCCAGATCAAGCTCGTCGGAGATGTTGACGGGATGGCCACCCGCCTCGTTGGTGCGGCGGCACGACTCTCCGGCGCCGGGCTCAGCCCGCATGCTCTGGTTGGAGGACTTGCCGTCATGTGCCGCCTGGTCAAGGTCCATCGCGTCACCACCCGATATCGACACCGTCACCGAGACGACGATGCCCACCGCAATCGAGCTCATCACATCAACGATCGGATCATCCGATCCCACCAACCCGGCAGAGCACGCCCCGCGTTCGGCAGGTCAGGACGTGACCAGGAGGCGGGCGGTGGCCCGGCGTCCGGGGAGCTTGATCACCTCGATGGCGTTGGGCAGCTGCTCCTTGACCTCGCCGGCATGGGTGACCACCAGGACCTGGCGGAAGTGGCCCTTGAGGCGTTCGAGGGCGAGCAACATGCGTTCCTTGCGGTTGTCGTCGAGGGGGCCGAACACCTCGTCGAGCACGAGCAGGCCAACGGCGCCCCCCGATTGGAACCGAACGTGCTCGCTGATGGCGACGCGCAGCGCGAGGTTGGCCAGGTCGGTCTCGGAGCCCGAGAAGCGGTCCATGCCGTAGAGGCGCCCGGCATCACGGATCTGAATCTCGTAGGTCTCCGCGTCGACCTCCAGGCGGTCGTACTCATGGTCGGTCAGCTCGGCGAACAGATCGGCTGCCTGGGCGGCCAGGCGGGGGCCTACCGTGGCCACCACCGTGTTGCGGAACCTGCTCAGGAGCTCTGCGGCCCGGCCCAGGTGCCGTGCGCGTTCGGCCTCGCTCCGGACCCGTTGGTGTTGATCCTGGCCTTCGACAAGCCTCCGGCTCGCCGCATCGGCATCGGCGCGTGCCTTGCCGGCGTTCACCGCTGCCGCCTGGTTGCCGGCGACCGCTGCCTCCGTGTGTCGACGAGCCTCGAGCAGGGCTTCGTGTGCGGCATCCCGCTCGGCGGTCCGATAGCCCAGGGCCTCGACCTTGTCGAGCAGCGCCTGGCGCTGCGCTGCCGCCTCACCCACCCGGGCGTGGGCCCGGTCGCGCTCCGCGCGTGCGATCTGTTGTCGATCGAGACGACCCCGGAGCCGTTGACAATCGGCCGCTGCCTGGCGACGACGCCGGCTGTCCTGTCGCAGGGAGGCAAGCATCGCCTCGCTCTCGGTCGAACCGCTGTTGGTCGAACCCGACTGCAGCTCGGCGGCAGTCTCGGGGGCCGCGGCGCCAAGGGCGTGGTGAGCCCGGGTCAGTGCGTCGCCGGCATCCTGGTGACGACGGCGAGATTCCTCGTAGGTTGCCCAGGCTTTCCTGGCCCGCTCGTACGCGTGGGTTTCCGCCTCGAGCTCGCTGACCGCCTGCGTTGCCCGGGCCTTCGCCTCGGCGCAGACCTGCCGGGACCGTTCCAGGCGGGCTCGGGCATCGCTGAGCTCGGTCGCTCGATGGGCCTGGACCTGCTCGAAGGCGTCGCCGAGCTCTTGTCCACACAGAGGGCAGTCATGCTCGGTGGAGAGCGACGCCGAGCGTTGATGGGCCTGATCGACTCGGGCGAGCTCGTCCTCGGCGGCCTTGAGGCCTGCCTCGGCCACGGCGAGTTGGCTTCGGGCCTCGCCGGCGGCGTTCTGCGACTGTTGGCGGCGCTGCTCGTCGGGTTCGGGCAACGCATCGGGAAGGGGCACAGCGGCCAGGGCCGTCTCGGCGGCGACCACGGCCTCGACCAGGCGCAGCCGCGTCTCGACGTCCTCGAGCCCCTCGGCCAGTGGGGTCAGCCTGGCCAACTCCTCGCCGGCCCCGTCGAGCTCGGCCAGCTCCTTGTCGAGACGGGCAAGCTCCTCAGCGGCTTGATCGTGGGTCCGCCGGGCCGCCTTCCCCGCCGTGACGAGCTCGTTGTACGTCCGATCGAGCTCGTCGAGCGAGCGGGCCCTGGCCTCGGCGAGGTCCTGGGCAGCGCGAGCGGCGGTCAGGCTCTCGGCGGTCGCCTGCTCAACCTTGGCTGCCTCGTCGGCCAGTGCGGCGCTCTCGGTCGCCTGCCTGGTCAGCTCGTCGAGATCGGGCAGGAGTGTGCGCAGCGTGTCGTAGGCGGTCATCGCCGCCTTGGCATCGCGACGGGCTTCGTCGCGGGCCTGGTCGAGGGGCGTGATGCCGAGCAGGCGCAACACCAGATCTCGACGTTTGGCCGGTGTCTGTTGGCTGAAGGCGGCGACCTGGTTCTGCTCGGCGAAGACCGAGGAGCGAAAGGCGGCGTCGTCCATGCCCAGGACCGAGTGCACGTACTGGGCCACGTCCCGAACGCCCTCGCCGACCTGGAGGTTGTCCGCCCAGGCCTCGGCTCGAACCGTGGCGTTGATGCCGCTGAGGGTTCGGCGAATGAGGTACAGGTGACCCTCGTGCTCGAACTCGACCTCGGTCACGCACTCGCCGTTCACGCCGGCGGTGCGAACCTCCTCGTTGGGTGTTCGGGACCTGCCGAAGAGGGTCCAGCGGATCGACTCGATCAGGTACGACTTGCCGGCGCCGTTGGGGCCGTAGATGCCGACCAGCCCGGGGGGGATCTCGAGGTTGAGCTCGTCCTCGTAGACCCGGTAGTTGCGCAGGTAGAGACGGGTGATGCGCATTCAACCTGCCTCTTCGACGGCTCTGGAGAGGTACTGGCGGCCCAGGTTGGTCAGCAGGTCGCGGTCGAAGCCGGTGGTGTCCTGGTGCTCGAGATAACGCTCCCAACGAGCGGCCAGCGAGTCGAGATCGGGCAGCTCGGCATGCGCCGTGACGCCCACAAAGCTGGGTTCGAGCTTGAGGAACAGCGCCGCGCCGGCCGTCGCCCGCACCTCCTCCAGGTCGAGCAGGCGGTAGGCCTCGGGGTCGACGCCGTCGAGGTAGAGGCGTGCCACCGCTCCATTCGGCGCCGTGGCGGCGCGTGCCATGACCTGGTCGTGGACCTCGGCGGGGGACAGGCCGAGGGCCTGGACCGTCTCGAGGGTCACCAGTGGTCGCTGTCCCTCGATGGCGAGATGGCGACACTCGCCGCTGTCGGTGTCGAGCATGACGATGCCCTTGGCCTTGTCGGGATCGTCGGCGAACGAGAAGCTGTCGGTCGACCCGGCGTACCACATGGCCTCGTTGACCCGGGTGTGGAAGTGGTAGTGACCGAGCAGCACGAAGTCGGACCGCAGCGCCCCTGCGTCGATCTCGATCTCGTTGATGTCGGCATAGCGGGGCTCGACCTGGGTGATGCGGGGATGGGTCAACAACAGGTTCGACTTGTCCAGGCTGCGTGAGTGGTCGGCCTCATCGAGCGCGTCGAGGGTGTTCTGCACCGTGAGCATCTGGGGCACGGCATGCACGACCAGGCCGGGAAGCTCGAAGCGCTCATAGGAGAGGCGATGGGCGAAATGAACCTCGGGAAAGGTGTCGGCGAGCGCCGAATAGGGACTGCCGGTACCCGGGAGCCGGGGTGTGTCGTGGTTGCCGCTGATGACCACGGTCGCCACGCCGTGATCCCTGATGCGCTGCAGCGAGCGCTGGACGATGCGAAACGAGCGATAGGTGGGGCGAGGGTGGTCGAAGATGTCGCCGAGCCACAACACCACATCGGGTCGCTGGGCCAGGGCCAGCTCGATGGCGGACTCGAAGCTGATCTCGAAATCACGCTCGCGCTGGTTGAGCCCGGTCTCGGGGTCCGTGAACGAGTAGTACGAGCGGCCCAGATGGGCATCACCGAGTGCGACAACCTTCATCAGGCGCTAATCCACCAGGGCTGATATGTGGGGGGCGGCAATGGGCCGGGGAGCGGGCGGGGGCGGGGTGGTGCGCACGAGGTCATCCCACAGGTGCACCTTGGCCGGCAGCGCGAAAGGTGCGTCAAGACTAGCGATCAGGCACTCGCCTGGCATGAGGGTCTGGATCTCGGGACCAAGCGCGCTGATGTCCTGTTTCGATGAGCTGCGCAGGATCGTGCGGTCCTTCTCGTCGGCAAGACCGAGGATGAAGAAGGTGTTGAACTGGCTGAGCAACTCGTCGTCGAGCAGCTTGGGTTGTTGGGTGATGGCGCACAGGCCGACCTTGAACTTGCGTCCCTCACGAGCCACGCGGGGAAACACGTTCGACTCGCGATCGGTCGAGCGTGAGAGCACCCGCTGCGCCTCCTCGAGCACGACGGCGACCACCGGCAGACGTTCGTGCAGCTCGGGGTCATCGAGATAGGCGCCCGACCAGCGCTCCAGCACGCGACGGGTGAGAAACGAGGCGACGAGCACCTCCTCGGTGGAGCCCAGGCCGCTGACGTCGATCAGCACGACGCGGCCCTCCTCGAGGTCCCGTACCACGGCGGCGCCGACCGAGACCGCGGGGTCGGGCGTCACGCAGGGCAGATCAATGATTCGCCGGGCGCGGCGGTGGACGACCTGCAAGGTGTTGAGCGCGACCCGGCCGTTGAGCTCGACCTCACGGAAACCCGGAAGGTCGTCGACCTGGGCGAACGCGAGGAGCCATGCCAACCCCTGGCCGTCCCGGCCGAGGTGGCGCTCGAGCTCGAACAGCGCCTCTTCCTGGGGGCGGCTCCACTCGTAGGCCGTGCGCAGGTCGTCGACGGTGAGCTCACCCAGGCTGATGCGCAGCGTCGAGGTGTTGGGAAGCGCCCGGGCAGCGTAGGTGCGCAGGCGCTCGGCGGCCCAGGGGTGGCGGGGCAACTCGGTGCGGTACTCGCCGTGAGGGTCGATCAACAACAAGCCGTAGCGACCCCCGGCCTTGAGCACGCCGCCTGCGAGCACCTTCATGAGGTTCGACTTGCCCATGCCGGTGGTGGCGAAGATGCCGACATGGGTGGCGAGGCTTCGCCCGGGGACACCGACCTCGAAGTCGACCACGAGCTCGCCGCTGCGCAGGCTCCCGACGGGCAGGTCGCCCATGCGGGTGCGCAGGAACTCGAAGTCCGATGCCTCGGGGGCGACGACGCGTGAGAACTGGGTGGGCAGGCTCTTGGGCTTGCGGAACTCCTGGGC
>JACOTK010000193.1 GCA_016178435.1 Actinomycetota bacterium | reverse complement strand
CCCCGTTCGCCGTCGCGGCCTACATCGGTGGCGCCTACTTCTTCACGTCGTCCACCAGCTTCGCCAACCCGGCCGTGACCCTCGCCCGGACACTTTCCGACACCTTTGCCGGCATCGACCCAGGGTCGGTTCCCGCCTTCCTGGTCTGCCAACTCCTCGGCGCCGTGTCGGCCATCGGGCTCGTTCGCTTCCTCTATCCCACCACCCACCCCACCGTCGACACCGTGGCCTCCGCCGGCGTCGTGCCCCATCCACATGCATGAGATGGGCGAGGACGCCCGCCCCGGGGTGCTCTTCCTGTGCGTGCACAACGCGGGCCGTTCACAGATGGCCCTCGGCTGGTTCCGACACCTGGCCGGTGACCGTGCCGTCGCCTGGTCCGGTGGATCGGAGCCGGCGAAGGACGTGAACCCGGCAGCGGTGGCCGTCATGGCGGAGATCGGCATCGACATTTCCGAGGCCTCCCCGAAGCGCTGGACCGACGAGATCGTACAGGCTGCCGACGTGGTGGTGACCATGGGATGCGGCGACACCTGCCCCGTCTTCCCGGGAAAGCGCTATGAGGACTGGGTGCTCAGCGACCCCGCCGGCAAGGGGATCGAGGAGGTGCGGCCGGTCCGCGACGAGATCGGTCGACGCGTCCGGACGCTCCTGGCGAGCCTGGGTGTGCCGATCAACCCGACCGCCTGACCCCCGTCTCCATGGGTACCTCGGTGCTCGAGGAGCAACACGCCGTCACGCGGCTCGGGTCGGCCCCCGAACGGAGACCGACCCGAGCCGACGTCGATGCTCTTGGAATGCTGGACGTTCACGAACACCGTGTGGGGGTCGGTGCCGAAGTACAGGCCCGTACCCTCCGCTTCGGGATCGGTCAGCGAGGCGAACAGGGCGAGAGCGTCGGCCTGACCGCCCCGGCCCTTGGCCACCCAGATGTCGGAGGGAACATTGTCCTCGACGATCCAAAGCTTGCCGTCAGGACCCTCCGCCAGATTGTCGGGGTTGTCGAAACCGGTCACGACACCGGACTCGATGGGAGCGTTGAGTCCGGGCTTGACATAGTTCGTCACCTCGAGGCTCAGGAGATCGATGGCGAGCACTCGCCCGTCGTAGTTCTCCGCCGAGCCCGTGCGGGTGCCTTCGGTGACGGCGACATAGAGCGTCCGACCGATCCGCTCGAGATCCTCCGGGCGCTGGTAGCTGGTGCCGCCGGCAAGCGTGCCTGCCTGCGGGGCCGTCGCAGGATCGATCGGGCCGATCCAGGCGCCCTGCCCGACCCCTTCGCCCACGACGGTCTCGCCGTTGACCCCGAGGACGAACAACGCCCCTGAGGAGAGGTCGCCGTAGCGATCGGGCACGAAACGGTAGATGCCGCCACCTGCGCCGTCGCTCTGCCCGCGGCTCTCGTCGATGACGTAGACCGAACCGTCGGACCCGATCTCGATGCCCTCATGGGCGAGGTTCCCCAGGGCCGGTCGCTCCACGACCGTTCCCGACATGGGATCGTTCCGGTTCGGGGTCAGCTCGAAGAGCCGCCCGCCATCGGTCTCCTCGGCGAACAGGATGGTGCCCCATGGCGTCCATCGGATGCCGTCGAGCGCCGTCCAGGTCGGATCCTGTGCGATCACGCGGGCCTCGCAGGTCTCGAGATCGATGACCGACACGGCGCCACCATCGGGGTAGATGGGGTCGGCTCCGGGAACAGCGAGGCGAACCTCATGGGTCCGATAGAGATAGCGACCACGCTTGCGACCCGTCTCGTTCACGGTGTTCATGTCGTTCCAGTCGTCGAGGCCGCCGCCGTAGATGTCGAGGCCGGCGCCTCCACAACGATCAGCCGTCTCGCCCGAGACGAGCTCTTGGGTGTAGCCCTGCGGAACCACCCAGGGAGAGGTGGGGTCCCAGCTCGCTGCGTAGGCCGAACCCGCGATGGGCTCAAAGCCCATGGGGCCATGATCGAAGGTTGATGCGGCTGTTGCCAGGCTTGTGGACGCTGCAAGAACGACAGCCCCGAAACCGGATGCGAGGACAAGACGAGATCTCATGATGCAGGACGCTCCTTTGCTCGATGAGTCGACGCTCGATGAGTCGACAAGGAGCAACCTACGGAGACCGGGTGAACGGCATCGGGCCCACGAGTGGCATACCGGCGAACACTGCGCGAACAACCGCCCAGGCGCCGTGCTTCGTGAGCAGCGCGCCACGGCTCCCGTCGCTGGATGCAGCCACCACATCCCGCCGCGTGACATCGGTACCCATCGCCGGACCGGAGCCATCCCACATCGCCCGATCCAGGTATCAGACCCGATATCTCCAGGCTCCCCAACCCCTGAGCCCAAGTTGGGTGACGGCCGCGCAAGTCGGCCGGATGAACGAGGTCCACGTGATCTCGAGGGGGGGACCCATGCATCACGACAAGTTGACCAAAAGAAGCAGAGCGCGCAGGAGGAGGGTGGCACGACTCGTCTGTGCCGCCCTGACAGCGACGGCTCTTCCGTTCCTGGCTTCATCCCAAGTGGGTGCCGCAGCCGGCGAGGTTCTGATCCTGGACTCCACCGTGACCGGTGGCGCCGGAAGCACGCTCGCACAGAAGTTCACGCTTGCGGGCAAAACCCCTGTCGTGGTGGACGGGGCGACCTGGTCCGCCATGACGGCAGCCGACTTCGACGCCTACGACGCCATCGTGCTGGGTGATCCCACCTGCGCCGCGCTCGGTCCGGAAGCGCCGGCCACAGCCAATGCGGCGACGTGGTCGTCGGTGGTCGACGGCAACGTGGTTGTCATCGGCACCGATGAAACGTTCCACGAGGGACAAGGTGGAGCCGCCCTCATGGAGAAGGCTGCCGCGTTCAGCGTTGCGGAAGCGGGGAAGACGGGCGCCTACATCTCGTTGAGCTGCTATTACCACGACACCGCCGCACTCACGCCGGTGCCTCTGCTCGACGGCCTGGGCACCTTCACCGCCACGGGCGTGGGCTGTTACAACAATGCCCACATCACCGCCACACACCCTGCGCTGACCGGCCTCACCGATGCGACGCTGTCGAACTGGTCGTGCTCGGTTCATGAAGGCTTCGACACGTGGCCACTGTCGTTCGAGGTGCTGGCCATCGCCAAGGACATCGGCTCGGCGTATACCGCACCGGACGGCACGGTTGGCACCCCTTACATCCTCGCCCGTGGCGTCGAGGTGATCAGTGACATCGATCTGGCACCGGCGACCGCAACCAGGAACATCGGCGAGACACACACTCTGAGCGCCACCGTCACCACCGATGATCCCGTTCCGGGAACACCCATCGTGGGAACGACCGTGACCTTCGAGGTCGTCGCCGGACCTCATGTCGGGACCACCGGCACGGCGCCAACGGATGCTGCGGGCGTCGCCACGTTCGACTACGTGGGCACGACAACCGGTGAGGACACGATCCACGCCACGTTCGTGGACGGGAACGGCCTCACGCAGACATCCAACAAGGTGACCGCAACCTGGGAGGTGCCCCCGGGGCCTGCCTGCAACGGGGTTCCGGCAACCATCGTGGGCACCGACAAGTCCGAGGTCATCCTCGGCACCAAGGGCAACGACGTGATCGTGGCGCTCGGTGGCCATGACAACATCTTCGGCGGCAAGGGCGACGATCTGATCTGCGCCGGTGACGGTGCCGACAAGGTCGAGGGCCAGAACGGCAACGATGTCATCTTCGGTGGCACAGGACCGGACAAGCTCATCGGCGGCCTTGGGGATGACGAGCTCTACGGAGAGGCCGGCAAGGACACGCTGGTCGGCGGGCCCGGCAACAACCTCCTGGTTCAGTAAGACCACAGCCCGTAGGGCCAACCTGAAAGCCGACAGGCACGTGTCGTCTCGTGACCTCGTCGGAATCCGCTGTTCACCGGTGGGCCGGTGCATGGGCAACAGCTCGATGCACCGGCCCACCGGCGCGAGGAGTCAGACGCGACGAAAGCGGTAGAGGGCGCTCCCCTCGCCCGTGTCGTGGAACACCACCTCGACGGCCATTCCCACCTCCACGGTCTCGGGGTCGTCGATGATGTTGGTCATGACCCGCGGACCCTCCTCCAACTCGACGTAGGCGACGACGAACGGCGCCGAATCCTTGTAGGCGCCCATGGCCCGTCGAACGATCGTGAAGCTGTAGACCGTGCCCCGACCGGAGGCCTCGATCCACGTCGTGGAGCGACTGGCGCACGCGGGACAAAAGGAGCGGGGGTACCAGATCACGGTGGCGCACACGTCGCAGCGGGCCAACAACAACTTGCCCTCGGCGGTGCCCGCCCAGAACGTCTCGGTCTCCGAGGTGGGCTTCGGTGCGGGGGTCGGAAGACCGGTCTCCGTGCTCATGCGTCCTCCTGACCAAGGATGAGGGTGACACTGCCCATGCGCGTCGCGATCGAGCCGCCTGTTCCGTGCGCAAGGACGATCTGGCAGTCGGGCACCTGCACGGCGGGATGGGCCTCGCCACGCAATTGGCGAACCGCCTCGATGATCTTGGTGATACCACCACGGTTGCTCGGATGGTTGTTGCAGAGACCCCCACCGTCGGTGTTGAACGGCAGGCGTCCGTGAGGGGCGACGAGAGCGCCGTCCATGACGAAACGACCCCCTTCGCCCTTGGCACAGAAACCGAGGTCCTCGATCGTCTCGAGCACGGTGATGGTGAACGAGTCGTAGATGGAGGCATAGTCGATGTCGCCATGGCTCACCCCCGCCTCCGCAAACGCCCTGGGGCCCGACCACACCGCGCCGGTGTAGGTGAGCTCGACTCGCCCGTTGTTGGTGTGCTTCACCGTCTCGCCGTGGCCGAGCAGCTTGGCCGTCCGTCGCCCCAGGTCGCGCGCGACCTCCGGACTGACGACCACCACCGCACCGCCCCCGTCGGTCACCACGCAACAATCCAGGCGATGCAGCGGGTCGCTGACCATGGGCGACTCCAGCACCTCCTCGACGGTCACGGCCCTCGGCAGAAAAGCGTTCGGGTTGTGCTGGGCGTGCAGTGATGCCGCCACCTTGATGTTCGCGAGCTGCTCGCTCGTGGTGCCGAACTCGTACATGTGTCGGGTTGCGGCAAGGGCGTAGTTCGTCACTGCCCCGGTCACACCCCACAGGCCCTCGAAGCTGTTCTCCGGTGTGGCCTCTCCCCCGGAGGGCCGGAACATGCCCAACCCGCTGCGGGGCTTGCCGGCCATCGTCACCAGCGCAACGCTGCACTTGCCCGCGGCAATGGCTGCGGCCGCGTGACCCACGTGCGCGAGATACGAGGAGCCACCCGTCTCGGTGGAGTCGACGTACGAGCAGCTCAGACCCAGGTACTCGATCATGGTCAGCGGGCCGAAGCCGGCACTGGAGTCGCAGAAGTAGCC
>JACOTK010000192.1 GCA_016178435.1 Actinomycetota bacterium | reverse complement strand
CGGCGACGGCACGGATGCCGATTGCCGCCAGGTCATGGGGGTTGAGACCGGCGTCATGGCGGGCGACGATGTCCAACTCCTGGTCCGCCGAGGGGTACGGAACGATGAGCTTGAGGAGAAAGCGGTCGAGCTGCGCCTCGGGCAGTGGATAGGTCCCCTCGTACTCCACGGGGTTCTGCGTCGCGACCACGATGAAGGGGTCGGGCAGCGGCCGTGCCAGACCGTCGACCGACACCTGGTGCTCCTCCATCGCCTCGAGCAGCGACGACTGGGTCTTGGGCGGCGTCCGGTTGATCTCGTCGGCCAGCAAGATGTTCGTGAAGACCGGACCCTCCCGGAACCGAAACCCCGACCGGTCCCCGCCCTGTTCGAGGATGCTCTGGCCGATGACATCGGAGGGCATGAGGTCGGGGGTGAACTGGATGCGCCTGGTCTCGAGCTCGAAAGCCGCCGCCAGCGCCTTTACCAGCAGGGTCTTCGCTACACCGGGCACACCCTCGAGGAGCACATGGCCACCGACCAACATGGCGACCACGAGGCCCGACAGCACGCCTTCCTGGCCGACGATGACCTTCGCAACCTCGTCGCGGACCGCCATCACCGCCGCACGGGGTGAGTCCGACGGGGTCGGCGGTGAAGGGTCGTGCGGTGAAGGGTCGTGCGGTGAAGGGTCGTGCGGTGAAGGGTCGTGCGGCGACGGGTCGTGCGGCGACGGGTCGTGCGGTGGCGGGCTCGGGTAATCAGACATGGCGGACCTCCCGGTCAATTTGTTCGATGGCGACACCGAGCGCGACCAGGTCGCGATCGGTCTCGAGTGGTGACGGAACAAGAACGGCCTCGAGACGCTCGACCGCCAGACCGGTTCGTGCGGCGGCGACAACGGCGAGCTCCCGGGTGGAGAGGCCCGGCTCAAGGTTGAGACGACGAGTCAACCTGCGGCGCATGTCGTCGTTGAGCAGGCGGCCCACCTGTTCGCGGGTCTCGCCTTGCTGCAGGAGCCGCCCCATGGATCGCACCAACTCCGATGCCGCGGGCTCCACCGGGAGTGGCTCGGAGACCGGAGCCCCCAACCGACGGGCACGCCAGAGCACGTAGATGAGGAACCCGAGCGCGAGCTGGAAGAGGCCCTGATGCACGCGATCGCCAAGGAGATCACGGATGGTTTCGCCTCCCTCGCCCACCCGGGCAGCGCCGACCAGAGCCACTTTCGTGCCGGGCCTGGGCGCCAACAGCGCTGCGACGAGCACGGCATTGTCCTCGTCGTCGATGTTCTCGTTGGTAAACGGCTCGGGCCCACCGAGTGCCACGACCATCCCCCGACCCACGGGGCCTATGACGACCTGTCCTTCGGCCCCGTCGCCGAAACACGCCACCGATACTTCATCGGCGTGGAGGACCTCGAGGGTTCCGGACATCGTCTTCACCTCGGCGAGCGCGGCGACGTCGCAGTTCCTGTCCGCCGGCTCATCGGGAGTCGCATTGACCGAGGCGGTGTGGGGATTGAGCGGCGAAAGGGTGTCGGCCACCACCAGGGTCCCGCCCCCGCTCACCCAGGCGTGCATCGAGTCGCGCTCCGCATCGCCCAGACGGTCCTCGAGCACCAGTGCGACGTCATGGTCCTCGAGGGGCAGATCATGGACCACCTCCACCTGTGCCCCCAGTCCCTCCAACAACAGCACCAGGGCCTTGGTCCCCCCGGGTCTCGAGGAGGACGGGTCGAGGTACCTGCCCTCGTCGAAGCCGGAGGGCGCGATCACCGCGATCACGGCGACGACGAGCACGATCGCGCCGACCACGAGGACGCCGAACCTGCCCCGGCGTGAGGAGGCCCGCGTGCCCCCACCGGTCGCCGTCCTCATGACGGGTGTGCTCATGTCGGGGGCCGCCCCGGTTCGCCGTCGGCCCGACCCATGCCCGGGCCGGCAACGGCAAGCGCCTCGTCGGCCAATGCCTGGAAGCGACGTGCCTCATCGGGCCCGACGGCTTCGTTGCCGTACCAGGCAGCCTCGAACAGGTCGGTGGCTCCGGAGAAGGGCTCCCCGAGGCTCGGCAGACGCCGGCGGGCCTCCGCCCGGTACTCGCCTGCCGTGCGGCCGGCGACGTCGGCCACCACGCTGCGGTCGATCAACTCCGCCAGCAGTGCCCGATAGCGGCATCGCAACGCCTGGCGCCAGGCGCCTGTGCGCTCATGGTCCTCGGCCTCCCGGCGCCACGCCCGTGCGGTCCGCTTCGTCACCAGGGGCGCGCTCGGCTCTCGACGACGGCCGGCGCCGGATCGCATCGTGCGTGTCAATCGGATGACAACGACGACGACGAGCGCGGCCAACACCGCTGTCGCCACCCAATCCAGCGCCGAGAGGCTTCCGACGGAGGGCCTGGAAAAGGGGCTGAACAATCGATCGAGGACGTCACCCACCCAGTTCGCGAATCGCTCGACAAGCGATTTCGAGCGTGGGCGGAACTCCTTGCGGGAGAGGATCTCCACAAGCCTGTCGCGCGCCTCCCGAGCGCTGTGCTCGGGGATCGGAAGTGGTTCGTCGCTCACGTGCGGGTCATGCCTCTTCTGCCAGGAGACGATCAGCGATGATCTGGAGATCGAGGCCCTCGGTGCGAATCCGACCGTCGAGGTACTGCAGCGTGGCCACAAAGGCCACGAACGGCTGGGTGATCAACATCGTGATGATGGTCGACGCCGTGATCAGCACCCACCCGCCCACGCCGCCGAGTGCATACCCGATCGTTGCCGGGACGGCGGCCAGGATCTGAGCGACGATCGAGCCGATCAGGCCTGCCAGCAGGGCAACGCCTGCCACAGGCCAGAAGCGACGGCGCATGAGTCGCCAGGAGCGACGGATCGACGTCACCGGACCGAGATCCTCGCTCACCACACACGGGGCCACCGCCACCGAGAGGGTCATCACCACGAAACCGATCGGGACCAGGAGCACGAAGCCGATTCCCAACAGGACGAGGGCAAGCGTGTCGCCTCCCCCGGCCCATGCGGCGAGCGCCGGCGCTGCGAAGACGAGGAATCCGGAGGCCTCCAACAGGTGGACGAGCAGCCATCCCCCGAGCAGCGCCCAGCCCTTCTGCCGCACCCGACGCAACACCCCCGAGAGCGACAGATCATGGCCGTCGTGAGAGGCGATGACGACCTGACACGCGACCCCGCCGATCAGCGCGACCGACAACAGGCCCAGGAGCATCGCCACCACGGCGAACGCGACATCCACCGAGGAACCCGAACCGGTTGATGCGAGGCCTGCGAACGCCGTCCCACCCACCCCGAAGTCCTCGGGAACACCCGAACGGACGTTGGCGGCAAAGCTCAGGAGCTGCGCAGGGACGATGAAGACGGCGGCCGCCGGGAAGACGACGCGGGCATGGTTCCGCAGCAATCGGAACGATCCATCCAACAGATCGGCCACCGTCATCGGGTGCAGCGGCGCCTCGCTGCGAGCATGGAGGGACTGAGCCACGTCCGGATGCTAACGAACCACCGAGACCATACGAGTGATGAGGCGGACCTGGGCCCGAGGATCGTCCGACCCGAGATGATCGTCGCCGGTCACCCGAGGCGATAGCGTCTTTGCCAATGAGTCAACTTCGCCTCAACCCTCTTGCCGGGCGGTGGGTCACCATCAGCCTGGATCGCGCCGCTCGTCCATCAGCCTTCACCACTCGCACGCTGCCGGTGGAGGCCGACCCCGATCGCCCCTGTCCCTTCTGCCCTGGCAACGAGGAGGCCTGCCCGCCGGCTCTGCAGGTCTACGGCCCCGAGGACGCCTGGAAGCTTCGGGTGGTGCCCAACCTGTATCCGGCATTCGAGGGCAAGGGCTCGCTCAGCGCCATCCACCTCGGCCCGGTTTTCACCGAGGCCCCGGCCACGGGAAGCCATGAGGTGGTCGTTGTCTCCCCCGACCACGAGACGGCATGGGCAGACCTCGAGCCCGAGCAGATCGATCTGGCCATGATCGCGATACGGGACCGCTTCCAGGCGCACGTAGGCCAATCGGGCATGCGCTACACCCAGGCCATCATCAACCACGGCCGCGAGGCCGGCGCATCGGTGCACCACCCCCATGCGCAGCTCCTGGCCATGCCGTTCGTCCCGAAGGGCATCGCCGACGAGGAGGCGGGATTCGAGCGTTTCGCCGGCGGCTGCGTGTTGTGCACGACGATCGAGGCAGAGGTGAGCACCGGGCATCGACTCGTGATCGAGGACGATTTGGTCGTCGCTGTCGCCCCCTACTGGAGCGGCAGCCCCTTCGAGATGTTGATCATGCCCCGCACGCACGAGAGCCACCTCCATCGCTCCACGACCGAGGACCTCTCGGCCGTCGGACGAGCGCTGCGCACGAGCCTGCGACGCCTGCGCAAGGTCCTGGGTGACGTTGCCTACAACGTGGTGTTCCACGCCGCCCCGCACCACCACGACAATCTCTACCACTGGCACATCCACGTCATTCCCAAGCTCACCACGGTCGCGGGCTTCGAGTTGGGCACCGGGGTCCTCATCAATGTCGTTCCCCCCGAGGCTGCCGCCATCGAGCTCAACCGGCGCACCTGAGCCTCGGGCGGCGAGTCTCGCGTGAGTCACATCAGAGTGGCCAGGACCATCAGGGCAACCCCTCGGGAGGTGTGGGCAGCGCTCGAGGACATCGAGTCGCACGTGACGTGGATGGCCGATGCCGAGGCGATCCGCTTCGAGTCGTCCCGACGCCACGGGGTCGGCACCGAATTTGCGTGCGACACCCGGGTCGGGCCGATTCGCCTGACCGATCGCATGGAGGTCACCACATGGCGCCCGGGACACGAGATGGCGGTCCACCACGTCGGCATCGTCACCGGTCACGGTCGCTTCCGCATCCGCCGTCGGGGACGTCGCCGAAGCCGCCTCGTCTGGGACGAGCAGCTCACCTTCCCGCTGTGGTTGGGTGGACCCGTCGGCGCCTTCGTTGCCAAGCCCCTCCTCCACGCCCTCTGGTCGGGCAACCTGCGCCGCTTCGCCCGCATCGTCGAGGGCTGAATGGTTGGAGGGGGAAGGGGCATGATCCGTCGCTGCCGCCGAGTGAGCGAAGCTCGGGGCTGCCCTCGCCATTGATCAACGCCTCGTAGACCAGCTCCTGCGCCTGACCGAGATCGAGGTTCATCCCCAGATTCTGGGCGAGATGACGCACGGCGAGCGCTCGTTGCGCATCGACCCGAGCGCTCATGACGTGCTGCTCCCACACCTGACGTCCGTTGCCCTCGGCCTCCACGTTGCTCTGCGCCTCGCCGAGCACGTCGAGGAATGCCTCCAACCGAGGATCCTCACCCAGCTCGACGAGCAGGTCCATGGACTTGGCGGCATAGCGCAATATCTGCACGGTCTCGAGCCCGGCGAGATCCCAGAAGAACCATCCACACGAGGTGTACATCAACATCGCCTGACGTTGGTGCTCCAGGAGGATCAGCGCTTCGTGCGCCTTCACCACGTCGGCGCCGGCGTCGACGACGTGCTCGGCGACGAAACGGCCGCGATCACATGCCCCGAGCACCACCTGGATGTAGGCGTCCCGTGCCGCCCACGGATCGGTGAGCACCTTGGCGCCGCGGCGTTCGAACACCTCGATGCCGCGGTCACGCAACAGATCGAGCGCGTCGCGCAACGGCCGGCGCCAGGCCTGGTTCGCACCCTCCATGCCGCCGGTGGAACAGCCGCAGTCGCTCTGCCACCGCCCCACGCCGTGCACACACGACCACGAGCTCTCCTGAACCTCGACCTGCCAGGTCGGTTGGTGGTCGCGCAGCACCGAGGCAAGCGTGCCCACCCGCAACCCGTCCCGGGGAACGGCAACCGGCAGCGCATAGGCGAGGGAGCGCTCGGTGAACCGGTGGTGATGCCCGAAGGTCTCGCCGTCGGCGGCAACGCAGAGCATGCCGCCCTCGACGCTCCCGGCCCGCACCCGAGCCGCAAGGTCCTCCGCGGTCATGGTTCCGGTGGCAAACGCGACCTCATGGGAGAACGGGCCGTCGTAGAACACGATGTCCAGGCCCAGGGACGGGTTCGTCGGATGCACCCATCGATAGGGTTGATGGACGTCGATGGAGCCGTTCGGCACCTCGGTCCACCCACCGACCGTCCCACGCTCCGCTCGTCCCGCCGACGTGGCGGCGAGTGGACGGATCCTCACGCCCTGATGGGGGGCAAGCGTGATGAACCGAACCCCCTCCTCGGCGAGCACGGCAAGGGTTGCCTCGTTGACCGCGGTTTCCGGAAGCCACATGCCCTCCGCGTGACGATCGAAGCGGTGGGCGAAATCGGCCAGTCCCCACCGCACCTGCGTACGGATGTCGCGCTCGTTTGCCAACGGCAGGATCACATGGTTGTAGGCCTGGGCAATGGCGCCTCCCCCCTCACGATCACCTTCCAGGATGCGGGCGTACACACTCGGCTCGTGCTCCTCCAGCCAGGAGAGGAGGGTGGGGCCGACGTTGAACGACAGGTAGGCGTAGTTGTTGACGATGCCCACGACCAG
>JACOTK010000169.1 GCA_016178435.1 Actinomycetota bacterium | reverse complement strand
ATGAGGGGAATCAGGATGGCCGGAATGTAGGCCCCATGGGTGAACTTGGAGGTCACGACAACGATCAACACGATGCCGGTGGCGATGGAGCCCAACATGTTGAGGGATGCATGCAGTTTCCAGCGAGGCTCCCGCAGCTTCTGGTGATGCTTGACCATGCCGTACTGCGAGAGGGTGAACCCGGTGAAGACGCCGACGGCGTACAGGGGGATCAACTTGGTGGTCACGCCGCCGAAGGCGACGATCAAGAGAGAGGCCACTCCCGCCAGGGCGAGCACGCCGTTCGAGAACACCAGACGGTCACCTCGGTTGTGCAACTGACGTGGCAGAAAGCCGTCCTGGGCAAGGATCGAGGAGATCCGGGGGAAGTCGGCAAAGGCTGTGTTGGCGGCGAGCAGAAGAATGGCAGCGGTCGACGCCTGCAGGAGGAAGTAGAAGAACGTGCCGTTCCCGAAGACCGCAGTCGCAAGAATCGACATCAGCGTCTCCTCGTGCGAGACGGTGGGCTGAAGCCGATGCGCCAGGACCGAGATGCCGAAGAAGAACGTGGCCAGGATCGTGCCCATCCACATCAGGGTGATCGACGCGTTCCTGGACTCGTTGGGACGAAATGCGGGGACGCCGTTGGAGATGGCCTCGATGCCCGTCAAGGCCACCGCACCCGAGGAGAAGGCCCGCATGACCGCGAAAGCGGTGATGCCGGTCATGAGCGTTCCTTGATGGGTCAGCTCGGAGAGGGCCTCGGGATCGGCGGGCAGGACATCCAGTCCGCCGAAGAAGGAGCGGTAGAGGCCGTACACGATGAGCGTTCCCAGGGACAGCACGTACACGTAGGTAGGCACGGCGAAGACGCGGCCCGACTCCTTGAGCCCTCGGAGGTTGGCAAGCGTGAGGACGGCGACAAAGAAGAGACAGAGTGCCACCTTGTGGTCTCGCAGCGGCTCGACGGCCGAGGTGATGGCAGCCACACCGGCGGAGATCGAGACGGCCACGGTCAGGATGTAGTCCACCAGGAGCGACGCGCCTGCCACGAGCGAGGGCGTCTCCCCCAGGTTCTCCCTGGACACCACGTAGGAGCCGCCGCCGTTGGGATAGGCGAAGATGGTCTGGCGGTAGCTCAACACGACCAGCGTCAGGAGTCCCATGACGATCACGGACAGCGGAATGAGGTACTCGATCGAGGCGGCGACGCCCCCGAGGGGGACCAGGACGAGCAGGATCTCCTCGGTGGCGTAGGCCGTCGAGGAGATGGCGTCGGAGGCGAAGACGGCCAGGGCCACGATCTTGCCGATGCGCTGGTGGCTTTCCTCGCTCGTGGGGATGGGTTGGCCGACGAAGAATCGCTTGAATGTCGACAGCATGTGAGCCCTCAAATCAGAACATCGACCGAAGCCGGCTACGATAACCCGAACTCGGCAGTGAGTGCGGGTAGGGATCAGGGTGGGTCGACGAGGAGGCCGCTGTTGTGCATGTCGTAGTCGTGGGATGCGGTCGGGTCGGGGCGGCCCTGACACAGGAGATCTCGGGCCTGGGTCATACGGTCGCCATCATCGACAAACGTGAGACGGCCTTTCGTCGGTTGCCCCCGGACTTCGCAGGTAGGAGGATCCACGGTTTCGGTTTCGACCGCGACCGGCTCAGGGAGGCGGGCATCGAGGAAGCCTCCGCGGTCGCGGCGGTGACGAGCGGCGACAACTCGAACATCATGGTCGCTCGCATCGCCCGGGAGACCTTCGGGATCGAGCGCGTCGTTGCGCGTATCTACGACCCCGGCCGCGCGACGATCTACCAGCGCCTGGGCATTCCGACGGTCGCAACGGTGGCCTGGACCACCGATCAGGCCATGCGGCGACTTCTGCCATCGGAGACCCGTACGGAATGGGCCGACAGCACGGGGGCGGTCGTCCTCGTGGAGCGAATGCTTCCCGACGTCTGGGTCGGAAAGCCCCTGGCGAAGCTCGGCGAGACCGGCAAATGGCGAGTTGTTGCGGTGACGCGGACGGGCGAGGCGATGATCCCCACTCATTCCTTGATCGGTCAGGAGGGTGACATGTTGTTGGTCGTGGTCACCACCGATTCGCTCCCCGGTTTCGAGTTGCGAATGGCCGGCGACGCCGGCCAGGGAGGGGGTCACTGATGCGGGTGGTCATTGCCGGAGGCGGCAACGTCGGGCTGCACATCGCAGCGGACCTGAACGCGGCGGGACATGACGTGTTGGTGCTCGAACAGGTCGAGGCCATCGTCAAGCGAGCCGTTGCCTCGGGCGAGTACGAGGGCGTCGACTTCAAGGTGGTCGATGCCTGTGAGCTTGCGGCGCTGTCGGCGGTGGATCTGTCGACCGCCGATGTGGTTGCCGCGGTCACGGGCGACGACGAGGACAACCTCGTGGTCTCGCTGTTGGCAAAGCAGGAGTTCGGGGTTCCGCGGGTCATCGCACGGGTGAACCACCCCAAGAACGAATGGATGTTCAACGAGACCTGGGGAGTCGACGTCGCCGTCTCCACCCCACATCTCATCACTGCCCTGGTCGAGGAGGCCGTCAGCGTGGGCACCCTGGTCCGGCTGCTCCAGTTCGAGGGCGGAAAGGCGCGTCTCGTCGAGGTGACGCTCGCGGATCGCTCGCCTGCCGCGGGGCTTCGTGTGGCCGACCTGGATCTTCCCCGTGACTCGACGTTGGTCGCGATCATCCGTGACGAACACGTCGTGGTGCCGCGAGGCGACACACCGCTGCAGGCCCAAGCCGAGGTGCTGGTGCCCGTCACCCCCGACTCCGAGGAGCAGGTGCGCGCCGCTCTCGTGGGCTGAGTCCGCCCGGCTGAGTCCGCCGGGCTGAGTCCGCCGGGCTGAGTCCGCCGGGCTGAGTCCGCCCGGCTGTGCGGGACGAGCTGCTAGGCCAGGAGGGTGTAGGCCGGGTTGAGGAAGACCATGCGACCGTTGCTCTGCCGGGCGACCCCGCAGAGAGCGATCGCCTGTCCGGGGCCGATGCCCTTGATGCGGCGGCGACCGTGGAAGACGGCGGTGGCCTCGCCGCTGCCGTCGCTCACGACGATCTCCAACGACGGACATCCCGCCCGTGGAACCACCCGCATGCGGCTCACCTCGCCGATGACCTCGACCTTTTGGCGCAAGGGGCATTCCGACAAGGCGACTCGTCCCTCTCGATGAGGCTCGAACCTGCCCTGGACGCGTTGGCGATCGAGCTCGTCCACAGGTGTCTTGAGTCCCTTGACCATGTTGCGGATACCCATGGTCCGATCTTAAGCCTCAATCCACGTGCGTCCAGCAGCTCGGAGGTCGTGGATGCCCAGGGCAACGCCAACGGCCGCTCGGATCTCCTTGACAGGCGATGAGCATGAGAAACCAGCAGGAGTTTGCCTCGTGGTCCACATGGCTGAGGCGGCTCGACGAACACCCCGGCGCCCAACCACCCTCACCGTGGTTTCAGCTTCGTTGCCAGTCCTTCCAGACGGGGTCGTAACCGGCGGTGCGAAGTGCCATGGCGACCTCGGCCGGGCTCCGGTGATCACTGACCTCGAATTGGGGGTCGCTGCGATCCGGGGTGGTGTAGCCGCCCGGCTCGGTGCTCGACCCGGCGGACAAGGTGGTCACGCCGAGAGGGACCAGCGCGTCGCGCAGCTCGGACGGCTCGCGGGTCGAGAGGGTGATCCCGACATCGGGAAGTGTGAGTCGCAGCGCGCACAGCAGCTGGACCAGTTGATCGTCGCGGACGGGATCCGCCGGCTCGAAGCCGCCGGCTGCGGGACGAAGGCGGGGGAGCGCAACGCTGATCTCCGAGCGCCACCATCGCCGGGTCAGGGCCGCCGCATGGGTTGCGAGGGCGATGGCCTCGGCTCGCCAGTCGTCGTGGAGACCGAGCAACGCACCGATGCCGAGTCGGCGCATACCTGCCTCGCCGCCTCGGTCGGGCGCGGCGATCCGCCAGTCGTAGTTGCGCTTCTTCCCCTTGAGGTGAACGTCGGCATAGGTGGTTCGGTTGTAGGTCTCCTGGTAGACCACCAGCCCGTCACAACCGGCCGCCAGGAGCCTGCGATACATGTCGGTGTCCCAGACCTGCACCTCGATCGAGAGCTCGTCGACAACGGGCGCGATCGCCTCCACACAAGCCACGAGGTAGTCGCGGTTCACGATGCGGGCATGCTCGCCGGCCACCAGGAGCAGATGACGAAAGCCCCGCCCCGCCAGCTCCTCGGCCTCTGCCCGCGCCTCCCTGGGCTCCAGGGTGCGTCGGGTGATGGGGTTGTCGGCGGAGAAGCCGCAGTAGGTGCAGGTCGAGACGCACTCGCTGGACAGGTAGAGCGGAGCGAAGAGGCGAACGGTTCGCCCGAAGCGTTGCACGGTCAGGCGGTGGGCGGCCGTTGCAAGGTCCTCGAGGCGAGCCGCGGCGGGCGCCGAGAGCAGCGCCGCAAAGTCGCGAAGGTCGAGACGTGAGGCCCCGAGAGCACGGTCGACGTCACTCGGGGTTGCGCTGCACGCGATTTCCCGCAGCCCTGCCAGGTCTGTGCCGAGCAGATCGGCCGCGGCCGAGTTGGGCGGAACGGTCTCGGGTCGCTGTTCCAGGGTGAGCGGCGTCGGAGCGGCGCTTGCCCGCGAGGCACCCGTTGCGAGCGACGTCACGCCCGACTCGATCCGGTCGAGTCGAGAAATCCGGTGAGCGGCGATGAGGGCGACGCCTTGGTCCCGGGAGCGCCGAGCCCTGCGAGAAAGGCCGTGCGTCCGGCGATGACCCCGAGGCGAAAGGCGCGAGCCATCTCCGCGGCGTCACCGGCGATGCTGATGGCGGTGTTGACGAGCACGGCGCTCGCCCCCATCTCCATGGCCTCGGAGGCATGGGAAGGGGCGCCGAGGCCTGCGTCGACGACGACCGGTACCAGAGCCTGTTCAAGGATGATCTCCAGTGCGTCGCGGGTCCGGATGCCTCGGTTCGAGCCGATCCAGGAACCGAGGGGCATCACCGTGGCGCATCCGACCTCCTCGAGGTGCTTGCAGAGCACAGGGTCGGCCGAGCAGTAGGGCAGCACCGTGAAGCCCTCGCGGACCAGTTGCTCGGCGGCACGAAGGGTCTCCACGGGATCGGGCAGCAGGTGGCGGGGGTCGGGGGTGACCTCCAACTTGATCCAGTCGGGGTGCCCTGCAGCAGAAGCGAGTCGAGCCAGTCGCACCGCCTCGTCGGCATCGACAGCGCCCGAGGTGTTGGTGAGCAACAACACGTCGTGGGGGAGCGCGTCGAGAATGTTGTCGTCGCTTCGCCCTGAAAGATCGACCCGTCGGAGCGCGACGGTCACCATCTCGGTCCCCGAGGTCCTGATGGCGTCGCGCAGCGAGGCGATCGAGGGGAACTTGCCTGTCCCGAGGAAGAGGCGCCATGTCGAGGTCACTCATCGCTCACGCTCCCTGGCCCGCATGACCGGGCCGGTCCTGGGAGGGTCGCGGCCTGCGTGGCCGCCTCTCAGCTCGTCGCAACGGGCTCCCCTGCGTCTTGTCGCCTCAGGCTATCGCTTCCCGGCTCGACCCAGAGGCTCCTTGATCCCGACGGGAGCATTCCAGCCGGGACGGGCAGCACTGTCAGATGACCTGAGGTCCCAACGGTCATGCCCACTAGGATCGAAGAGGTGAACACTCGTCGGCTCATCGTCACGGCTGTTGTGTGCGGGGTGGTCATCGTTGCGGCGTTTGCCTTGCAGTTCGTGCAGCTGAACGGCTGAACGGCTCAACGGCTGAACGGCTGAGAACGGTTGGCCAAGGCTCCGGGTAGTCTGGCGGCGGACGTGATCGGGGCCTGAGAAAGGGAAGGGCGAACGTGGCTGACCAGTTCGATGTCGTGATCATTGGAGGAGGCCCCGGTGGGTACGCCGCCGCGCTGTATGGGGCGGCGGCCGGCCTCTCGATCGCCCTGGTGGAACGAGACAAGGTCGGTGGAACGTGTCTGCACCGAGGTTGCATCCCGGCCAAGGAGCTTCTCGAGTCGGCTGCGGTGTTCCGCACCGTCAATCACGCAGCGACGTTCGGAGTGCAGGCCGGGCCGGCAACCATGGATTATCCCGTCACGATGGCTCGCAAGGGCCAGGTTGTCGACGGCCTCTGGAAAGGTCTCACCGGGCTGCTCAAGTCCCGGAAGGTCTCGACCTTTGCCGGCACCGGCGTCTTTGCGGGCAACGGTCGAGTGATCGTCACCGACGACCAGGGGGCGACCACGGAGCTCACGGGCGCCAACGTGATCCTCGCGACGGGCTCCGCACCTCGCACGATCCCCGGCTTCGAGGTCGATGGTCGGTTCGTGCAGACCTCGGACGAGGTCCTGGCAACCGACACCCTGCCGGCAT
>JACOTK010000168.1 GCA_016178435.1 Actinomycetota bacterium | reverse complement strand
TCGGTCACGTAAACAATGCAGCCACCTGGACGGCGGTGGAGGACGAGCTTGCTCGCCATGACGTGGTGCCGACCCGAGCGGTGCTCGAGTACGGTGCGCCGATTGCGCTCGAGGACGAGATGCGCTTGTTCAGCCATGGATCGCTTGGTAACAATTTGTTGAGCATCTGGTTGTTGTGCGGCGACGAGGTCCGGGCCGCAGGCCGGGTTTCCTGGGGACAAGGGTCGGGCAACCGGTAAAGGTGACCGGGGTGCCTCAACCAGGGGTGCGCCAATCACAGGAAAAGGGGGGTGTGATGGCGAAGGAGACTGGCATGAGCTCGTGGTCGAAGACGGTCGTGGGCGGGTTCGCTCTTGTCGGCCTGGCTCGGGCGTATGAGAGCGCGGTCATCCGCGGTTCGGGGCGCCGCATCGAGAGGCTCGAACACGATGTCGTGTACGACGAGGATCTCCACTTCTGCCGAGATGGTGAGCCCCTGTTCCTCGTCGACCCGAGCAACACGACCACCGTGTTCTTCATCGACGGCTTTCGCATCCGACCTGCCGTGGGCATGAATCGTGATTGGCTCACCACGATGCACCGTGACCTGAAGGTCAACATCGTGGCGCCTGTTGTGGGGCTGCAGAGCATGCCGTACTGGTTGCGCAGCAAGGAGTGGTCGTACGTCGAGGAGCTTCGACAGGTGATCCAGGTTTACGACGCCTACGTTGCCGCACGTGAACCGGGACATCGGATGGTGCCGGTCTCGTTCTCGTACGGGTCGGCTGCAGTCTTGACCATCGCCGCCAAGCGCAACCCCGCGGAGGTCCTGCTGCTGTCGCCCATTCCGGCCCAACTTGCTCTTCCCGAGCAACAGATCGACCGACTGCCCACCTGGATCCGAGAGTTTGCCCGCAAGGTGCTCCGCGCTGCACTCGAGCCCGAGGGCCTCTTCCGTGGGCGACGCATGGGTTGGGTGCAGTACATCCTGCCGATCTACATGCGCCCCGGGGAGGCCAGTGGCGGCTGGGATGTGGCGGACCGAGCCTGTCGTGAGGAGGTGAACGCGGCGATCCTCAACGGCCAGGAGCTTCGGTTGCGTGATCTCCTGGAGATCTACGACGCCATGAAGTTCATTCGCACTCGTCTGCTCCCCGAGCTCGCCGGCAGTCGGATCACGGTGCTCAGTGGTCGGAGGGACTCAATCATGACCAGCGAGACCGCCGACCTCTTCGTCGGTCAGTTGCGCGACGCCGGTTGTGACGTCGAGCACCTTGTCTATGCCCGTTCGGCCCACAACCTGCTGCTCGACTGCGAGGCCGAACAGGTCCTGGCGGCAATCGCCGAGCGGATCGGTCGTGTGGATGCGTCTCGGGAGCCAGTTGTGGTCGACCTGACCGAGGTTTCGATCGAGCGCTCCTGATCACCCGGCGTGTTCGCGCCGGCCCGCGGAGCTACGCTGCAGTGATGAGGTAGCGGAGCTTGCCGGTCCCGGGTTCCCGTTCGCGCTCGGCCTTGCCCTCGAGCCGTAGATGCTCGAGGTGGGCGTAGGTTTCGCTCTCGGCCATGAAGCCCCAGTTGCGTTGAGCGAAGAGCTCGTGGGACAGGTCGGTCACGGTGGACCAGCCCAGCTTCTCCGACGCGGCCCTCAGGGTCTCGAAATGCTCCTCGTGATGGCGACGAATCGCCTCGACGCGTTCCACGAGATTGTGAAAGGGGTGTCCATGAGCCGGAAGCACGGTCTTCACGGATTGAAGCTCGGCGATCTCGTCCAGTGACCGGAGAAACGCGGCCATGGGCGAGGGTCCGCCCCCGACCCCTGCGATGTGGGGGGTGATCGTGGGCAGCACGTGGTCGCCGGAGATGAGGACGTGCTCGGTAGGGTCGTGGAGACACAGATGGTCCGGGGTGTGACCTGGAGTGTGGCGGGCGATCCATTCCCGATTCGCCAGCGTGATGACCTCACCGGTGTGGAGCCTGCGGGTTGGCACGGGTGGGCCGAAACGGCGCATGAGCGGTTGAAACGCCCTGACGGTTGAGGTACGAGCGAAGGCGCCCCAACCCTTCTGGCTGCTCCAGGGCATGGGCTGTGACCACGGTGGTCCCATGTGCGCCCCATTCCGTGAGGCAGTGCACCGCTCGTCGGGGTCGGGGCTCTCGTCGTGGTCGTGGTCCCCGTCGATGCAGGGACCTGGGTCGGCGAGCCATGACTGAAACGTCTCGTGGGCGACCAACTCGGCTCCGGCAACCTTGGCAAGACGGGCCGCCGCTCCGTAGTGGTCGGGGTGGGAGTGGGTGACGATGACCGTGTGGACATCACGTACGCGAAACCCGGCGTCGTGCAGGCGGGTCCTCAGTGCGCGCCAGTTTCCCGGTCCGGGCATGCCGGGGTCGATGACCGAAGCCCCCCTCTTGTCCTCGAAGAGGTAGGTGTTGACGTGACCCAGACCGGGCATTCTGACCGGAAGTTGCAGGCGGAGCACGCCCGGGGCGACCTCGGTGATCTCCGTGCGGGCGGGCTCGCGTTCCTGCTTCATCGTTCGCCCTTCGATGCTGTTTCCCACAGCAGCAAGATTACTTGACCGTTCGGTCAAGGAGTTTCGCCCGGCTGTCGAAAGACGGCCGAGCGAAAGTAACGGAGCTCCTCGACGCTCTCACGAATGTCGTCCAGAGCGCGGTGGCCCCCGGCCTTGGAGGGGGCGCCGCTCAGCGTGTCGGGGTACCACCGACGGCTCAGCTCCTTGATGGTCGACACATCGATCGACCGGTAATGCAGGTACGACTCGATCTCCGGCAGATAGGCCGCCAGGAATCGTCGATCGGTGCCGATCGAGTTGCCGCACAGTGGAACACTCGCTGCGCTGGGGACGTGTTCCTTGATGAAGGCCAATGTGGCTTCGCCGGCATCGGCAAGACTGAGCGTCGAGGAGTTGACGGCATCGAGCAGCCCGCTTCGCAGGTGCATGGCATGGACGACCTCATCCATCGCCGCAAGGGCTTCTGCCGGCTGACTCACCACCAGGTCCGGTCCCTCGGCCACGATGTTGAGATCGTCATCGGTGACCAGCGTTGCGATCTCCACGATCACGTGGCGGTCGGGTTCTAGGCCGGTCATCTCGAGATCCATCCAAACAAGCACGCAAGAGATCGTAGGCTGACGGGATGCTCGAGGTGCGAGTCCTGATGCTCGACGCGGATTTGCCGCTGCCCATGTACGCAATGCCCGGTGATGCAGGCGCTGACCTGGTTGCCCGTGAGGGTGCGAAGTTGGCGGCGGGTGGAGGGCGATCCTTGATTCCCACAGGGGTCGCCATCGCGTTGCCCGAGGGCTATGCGGGGTTCATCCAGCCCAGGAGCGGGCTTGCCATGAAGCATGGTGTGACGTGCCTCAACACGCCTGGACTGATCGATGCCGGCTACCGCGATGAGCTCAAGGTCCTCTTGATCAACACCGACCCGAGCGATGACTACGAGATCTGCCGTGGTGACCGCATTGCCCAGCTGGTCGTTCAACGGGTGGAGCATGTCCGC
>JACOTK010000167.1 GCA_016178435.1 Actinomycetota bacterium | reverse complement strand
GTCAGTCGTTCGCTCGGAACACGTTTCGCCACCGGGGGAGCGGCGGGCGTGAAGGAAGTATGCGCAGGCTCGGTCACACCCACACGTTACGGCTTTCGCCCTTCCCCCATGACCGCATCCGGGCCGCAAGCCCATGGCTTCAGCCGTGGGTCAAGGCCCGGTCGGCCCGGGGCAGGGCCGGAGCGCGTAAGCGTTCCCTCGGGGGTCGTGTCGGTTCGCTGATGCTCCTATGGGCTGTCAAGCGGCTTGAAGGCGGAGCCAGTCGCGGTATCGCCGTTCGAGTTCGTCGTTTCGGGCGACTCCGCGTTCGAGTTCGCTGAGGCGTGCGGGCCAGGTCGCGAGGTGGTTGCGGCGGTGTTGAGGCTGACGCCGATGGCGTTGCGTGCGGGGCGGAGGTCGCTGGTGTCGGGTAGGTGCCTGGTCTGGGTGAGGAGCCCGAACACCTCGCGTGCGATGTAGCGCTTGAGTTCCTTGGGTCAAGTCATGCGGCGTGTCGGGTTTCGCCGGCGTGGCGAGCAGGGTCGTAGGTGGTGTTGGTGTGCCGGCACGCCCAGATGACGCGAAGCCATGCTCGCGCCACGATTCGGATCGCGTGGGGGTGACGGATGCCGCGTGGACGCGCTGTGGTGTAGGGGTGGCGGGCCCATGGTGAGCTGTGCCGGGAGTTGTCGGCGAAGCACGTGAGCGCGACTCGAGCGCGAGCGTTGCTGGAGAAGCGGAACTGGACGTTGCGTGACTTGCCTGACTGCCGGGTGATCGGGGCGACACCACAACCGGCGGCTGCTTGATCTGCTGTGTCGCATCGGACGAGGAGCGGGCCGATCTCGGCAATGATCTGCGCGAGGTTGATCTCACCGATACGAGGCAACGGGGCGAGGAGTGCAGCCTTCGGGTGTGAAAGCAGCAGCGCACCGATCGCGGCGTCGAGTTGGGCGATGGTGTTCAGCGCGGACTCGATCAGCATGGTCTGAGCGCGGACGAGTTCGGCGAGCACAATGGGGTCGACTCCGACTGGAGCGATCGCGGCGCCGCGTAGTCGTTGGAGCAGTTCGGCCGGCGTGCGGCCACCCCGATAGGAATGCCGTCGACAGAACATCGCGAGGCGGGCCTCCCCGAGGCGGACAGCGGACTCTGGTGTCGGATAGTCGTGGAGGAATGCCAGAGCGATCGTGGAGCCGAGCCGCGAGAAGATGGCGTTGGCACCCGGCCAGTGGGCTTCGAGCAGAGCGTGCAGCTGATTGGTCGCCGCTGTGCGGGCGGTGACGTGGTCGTCTCGCATTCGGACCAGCGCCTGGAGCTCACAGGTGACCGAGTCGAGTGGTCGAAGCCTGCGCAACCGGTGTCCGTCGGTGCGGAGGTAGTCGGCCGGCATGTAGCTGTCGGCTGGATCGGACTTTGCTCGTCCGGCGCCCCAGCGTGATCGGGCGGCGTGGAACGCGTTCGGGTGAATCGGCACGACCGGGTGGCCCGCTGCCAACAGACGTTCGACGATGATCCCGTCGGGTCGTTCGATCGCGACCGGTAGATCGGCCGGTTTAGCGAGCGAGGCGAGACCACCAAGCGCCTCGGATTCCCTTGGCAGCGCGCAGCGCCGGGTTGGATGGTCGTGAGCGGCTCGAATGCGGCGCGGAGTTCGTCCGGAGCGGTGAGGACCAGGTCACGGATTTGGAGGCCGACCTGCACACGCGATGACCGGGCAGAGCAGAACGCGATGCGCAGCACCCGGATCGATTCCACGAGCCCGTCACTCGACTTGGGCACGACCCGGGCTTGTCCGTTGAGGGAGCGCCGGAGTGCCAACAGGGTTACGGTTCGGGCATGACGATCTACGCACTGGGCGATCGTGTGCCCGACATTCATCCCGATGCCTACGTTCACCCTGACGCCACCGTGATCGGCGATGTCGTGATCGGCCCCGAGGCGTCGATCTGGCCCTCGGCGGTGTTGCGAGGAGACTACGGACACATCGAGGTGGGAGCACGTACCTCGATTCAGGACGGCACCGTGATCCACGCAACCGCCGAGTTGCCCACCATCGTGGGGGCCGACTGCGTGGTCGGCCATCTTGCCCATCTCGAGGGATGCACGATCGAGGACGCATCCCTCGTGGGGTCGGGGTCGGTCGTGTTGCACAGGGCGATCGTGCGGACGTGTGCCCTGGTGGGGGCAAACGCCGTCGTGCCCAACAACATGGAAGTGCCCACGGGGGCCATGGCGCTCGGCATCCCCGCCACGATCAAGGAGGGAGCGGTCAAGCCGGGCTTTGTCGAGATGGCTGCTCAGCTCTATGTCTGGAACGCTTCGCGCTACAAGAACGAGCTGCGCCGCATCGATTGAAGCCGCCCATCGTGCGCAACCTCGAGCTACCAGGAGGCCCCGGCGAAGTGCTCGTGAATGAGCTTGTCCTTGGTGACGAGCCCGTGACTGCCGGCCGACGCATGCCCGACAATGAGCCGATCGAACGGGTCACGGGTCCATGACAGCTCGAGCGCCGAATGGGCGACGGCCGAAAAGGCGAGCGGGCAGAGCCTGATGTCGAACTGGACATTGAGGGCGGTCGCCACCTCTTCGGCCCCGACTGCGAGGCGACCGATCTCGTGGAGGAACTGCAGCTCCAACACCACCGCAGGTGACACGAGCACGGTATCTTCGATGTCCCCGGTGATCGCATCGGGGCGCTCGATCCAGCGGGCGGCATCGGCCGACCCGGGTGAGGCCTCAACAGGGACAATGCGCAGGAGCCGACCGTTGCGCTCGATCTCCACGGGGGTGCCCGTGGCAAGCACTTCATCGAGAATGCGGTAGACGTTCTCCCGAAGCTTTGAAGCAGTCAACGTCATGGCAGGCTCTCACGCCGGTCGTGGGCTCCGGACGTCCGTCATGCGAGCCGGTACGCTTGGACCCGTGGACGTACCCGACGGCATCTCGTGGTTCGACGAGCACAACGAGGATGCGGCTCGTGCGCAGCGAGAAGGGACTCGGCGCCTGTCGATCGAAGACCGCTTTCGCCAGAACGACTCGATGAGCCGGTTTCGGGCCGAGGCGCTCGGTTCTCGCCGAAAGCGGACGTGACCGGTCACGAGTTCGGTGTCAGCAGCGAGATCGTCGGGCTCGACACCGAAAAAATCCTGCGCACCCTCGATGCACACGGCGTTGAGTACGTGCTCATCGGTGGTCTCGCCTCGATCGCGCATGGCTCGACGCTCGCCACCGCTGACGCCGATGTCGTCCCTCGTCCTGACGTTGGCAACCTCGCACGATTGATCGAGGCCCTCGTGTCGTTGGATGCGAGGTTGCTCATGAGCGAACGTCGCCTGGGCATGGAGGGCGGCGAGCCGTGGGAGGTGACCGAGCTTCGTCAGGGGCCACAAAGCCTGATGGCATCAGCTGCGTGGCACTTTACGACCTCGGCAGGTCCGATTGATGTTGTCATGACGGCAACCGGTGTGGGGACGTATGAGGATCATCTCGGTTCCGTCGAGGAGCGTGAGGCCTTTGGGGTCCGTATCCTTGTCGCGGGCATCGATGATCTCATTGCCTCGAAGGAAGCGCTTCAACGGCCGAAGGACCAGGCGGTTCTCGGCGAGCTTCGCGAGTTGCGTGACGGCGGCCGCTGAAGCGCCTGCCGGCCCTCGAAATGAGGGATTCCGGTCGAGGGGTTGCTTCCGCCCCGACAATTGTTACTATGGCCATAGGAGAAATTAACCCCATCCCTCGTTCCGACGGAGTGCTTGCCATGGCTGTGACCGATCTCGACATTGGGCGCTACAAACTTGGCTGGAGTGACGCCGAGGACTACGTCTTCAAGCCCAAGCGTGGGATCAACGCCGACATCGTGCAGGAGATGTCGTGGATGAAGGGCGAGCCCGAGTGGATGCGCGATCTGCGCCTGCGCTCGCTCAACTACTTCGAGCGTCGGCCCATGCCCAACTGGGGCGGCGACACGTCCGAGATCTACTTCGACGACATCTTCTATTACATCAAGCCCACCGAGAAGCAGGTCGACGTCTGGGACGACCTTCCCGAGTCGGTGAAGAACACCTACGAGAAGCTCGGCATCCCCGAGGCCGAGCGCAAGTATCTCGCGGGCGTGACCGCCCAGTACGAGTCGGAGGTGGTCTACCACCGCAACCGTGAGGACCTCGAGCAACAGGGCGTGATCTTCTGCGACATGGACACGGCGCTTCGTGAGTACCCCGAGATCGTTCGTGCCTACTTCGGCACGATCATCCCGCCGAACGACAACAAGTTCTCCTCCCTGAACACGGCCGTATGGTCGGGCGGGTCGTTCATCTACGTGCCACCCGGTGTCAACGTCGAGATGCCCCTGCAGGCCTACTTCCGCATCAACGCCGAGAACATGGGCCAGTTCGAGCGCACGCTCATCATTGCCGACGAGGGCAGCCAGGTGCACTACATCGAGGGCTGCTCCGCTCCTGTGTACACGACCGATTCGTTGCACTCGGCGGTGGTCGAGATCGTGGTGAAGCCTTCCGCTCGTGTGACCTACACGACCATCCAGAACTGGTCGAACAACGTGTTCAATCTGGTGACCAAGCGGGCCCGGGTCGAGGCCGAGGGCCACATGGAGTGGATCGACGGCAACATCGGAAGCCGCCTCACCATGAAGTACCCCGCCGTGTACATGGTCGGACCGAAGGCCTCGGGTGAGGTGCTCTCCGTTGCCTATGCCGGAGCGGGCCAGCACCAGGACGCAGGGGCCAAGATGGTCCATGCCGCCCCCGAGACCACGAGTCGCATCGTCTCCAAGTCGATCTCGAAGGATGGCGGGCGCACCAGCTACCGAGGACTCGTCCGTGTCGAGGAGGGTGCCCACGGCTGCAAGAGCCACGTTCAGTGCGACGCGCTCATCCTCGACGGTGACAGCGTCTCGGACACCTATCCGTACATGGAGATCGGCGAGCGTGATGCGGTCGTCGGCCACGAGGCAACCGTGTCCAAGGTGAACGACGAGCAGCTGTTCTACCTCATGAGCCGCGGCCTTTCGCAGGAGCAGGCCATGGGCATGATCGTCAACGGGTTCATCGAGCCCGTCACCCGGACTCTGCCCATGGAGTACGCGGTCGAGTGGAGTCGTCTCATCGAGCTGCAGATGGAGGGAAGCGTCGGCTGAGCTGTCTGTCGTCCGCTTCTCCTCCCCCTCAACCCGTGCCAGAAAGGCTCACCCGTTTTCATGTTCACCCTTGATGGCGTCTCGGGACTTGCCGGGCCGGCGTGGCTTCAGGCTCGTCGAAACGACGCGGTCGCTCGTTTCGCCGCCGCACCCCTTCCCACTGCCGAGGCCGAGATCTGGCGTTACAGCCGCATCGACGACCTCGATCTCGATCGGTACACGCCGGTCACCGAACAACCTCCGGCGCAGGCAAAGGCCATTCCCGTCGAGCTGCAGCCGGTGCTCGACGCACTGGAGGATGCGGCGGGCGTCGTCGTCGTTCGTGATGGCTGGGTGACCTATGTCCTGCTCGACGAGGAGCTCGCGGCCAAGGGCGTCCGGCTCGGGCGTCTCCGCGAGCTCGACGCCGACGGTCAGGGATCGGCCATGAGCCTCGGCACGTTGGCCGTGCCCGCCGCCGACGACGGCATTGCGGTCCTGCACGATGCGCTGATGGTCGACCCGATACTCGTGTCGGTGCCCGCAGGGGTGGTCGTCGAAGCCCCTTTTGTCGTTCTGCACCAACCGAGTGTGGACGGCGGACTCTCCTGTCCCCACCTGCTCGTCCAGGCGGGCGCCGACAGCCAGATGACGGTGCTCATGCATCACGAGTCGGGTGATCTCGAC
>JACOTK010000166.1 GCA_016178435.1 Actinomycetota bacterium | reverse complement strand
AGTGAATGGTCGTGGTTGTTTGCCGACATCGAACGGGTATTCCACGGAGGTGACGAGCCCTGGACGATTCTCGAGGTGCCGGCCGTGCCGGACATGGGTGTGTCGGTGCGTGTCGACGACCTCGATGTCTTCCGTGTTCTTCTCGAGAAGATGCTTCCCGGTGCGACCCATGTGCAGCGACGCGTCCCGAGCCCGTTGTCGAAGGAATTGATCGACCTCAGCGAGGAGCCGGCCTCCGCCTCCTCCTCGTGGTTCGAGCCGCCGCCGCCCGTGGTTGACACGACTGCGTCTCCCGTGGGCGAGGACCGGCCGGAGAATCGTGCCGCCGGCATGGACGAAACCCTGGTGATCCCGGCCGTGCCATCCCTTCCCGCAGGTGGCCTCGTGGGTATCGAGGCTCGGAGCATCTCGGCATGGTTCGGCAGCCACCAGGTTCTCGATCGGGTTTCGCTCGACATGCCGGCCGGTCAGGTGACGGCGCTCATCGGACCCTCCGGCTGTGGAAAATCAACGTTCCTGCGCATTCTCAATCGCATGCACGAGATGATCCCGTCAGCGTCGCTTGCCGGTGAGGTCCTGCTGGACGGCGCCGATGTCTACGACCCGTCACGTCGGCTCACCGATGCACGCCGACAGATCGGCATGGTGTTCCAGAAGCCGAATCCGTTCCCCGCGATGTCGATCTACGACAACGTGGTGGCCGGGTTTCGGTTGACCGGCGCCAAGCACAGCTCGTCGGTCAAGGACCAGGTCGTCGAGTCGTGTTTGCGCAAAGCCGGCCTTTGGGATGAGGTTCGAGACCGGCTGCGTCAACCCGGTGGCTCCCTCTCCGGTGGCCAGCAACAGCGGCTGTGCATTGCCCGGGCCCTGGCGATCAGTCCCCGGGTGCTGCTGATGGACGAGCCTTGTTCTGCACTCGACCCCACCTCGACCCGTCGTATTGAGCAGACCATCACCGAGTTGGCCGAAGAGGTCACGATCGTCATCGTCACCCACAACATGCAACAGGCGGCTCGCGTGTCGAATCGGTGCGCGTTCTTTCTCGCGGAGCACGGCACGCCGGGGGTCATCGTCGAGCACGGACCGACGGAGGCCATGTTCCATGCACCACAGGATCAACGTACGAACGATTACGTCAACGGCCGATTCGGCTAGTGGCCGCCGGTTCTGCTCCTTTGTCCTCCGCTGGAATTGTTCACCTGGGGGCCACTCGGGTGTCGGGAAGTGCCGGTGATACTCCGAAGGTGCGACTCGTTCAGAGCGGCATCGTCCGCCACGCCCACCATTCGTCCATGGCCACCACTCTTCCGGAGGTTCCACGATGATCCACCATCAAACCCGACGTCGTTTCGTTCGCTTTGCTGCTCGAACAGGGGCGTCCGGCTCAGCCGTGATGCTGGCGATCTCTGCGTGGGCGACATGGTCGCCAGAGTTCCTCGGAGCCGTGGTGACGAACGCGGGAAGCGCTCAGGTCGTCGTGCCGGAAGGGGCGATATACGGCGGAGCACCTCTTCCCAGCGGGACGAGTTCCACGGCCTTTACGCTCGACCTGCCCGAGGGGGCCGCTTGTGTAGGTGACTCTGCCGGCGGCGGTTGGCGTTGGCAGAGCTATATGGTCCCTGCCACCGTCGACCCGTCGACCTTGAAGTTCAATGCGAACGGCCCGGTGCCCGCCGGGGTGGGCGCGGACTTCCGCCAGCCGTTGTTCGACACCTTCGGTTCCCCTCTCGTCGACCAGTCGACCGCAATAGCGGACACGGCGGGTGGTCCGGGACTGATCCTCAACGTCCCGGCGTTGAACTTCGCCGCCGTCTTCTCACCCGGCGACATTCTCCCCGGTGCCTACAACCTCGGCATTGCCTGTACCCTCGGGCCGCCCACAGACAAAGACCAACTCGAGAGATACTGGAACACGCAGCTGACCTTCGAAGAGGATGCCGCCGACCCTCTCGGTGTGACGTGGACTTCGACCACCGTGCCGCCCACCACCGTGCCGCCGACCACGACCATCCCTACGACGACCATCCCTACGACGACCACCGTGCCGCCCACCACCGTGCCGCCCACCACCGTGCCGCCGACCACCGTGCCGCCGACCACCGTGCCGCCGACCACGACCATCCCTACGACGACCATCCCTACGACGACCATCCCTACGACGACCATCCCTACGACGACCACCACGACGGTGTCTGCAGCGGTCCTCTCCAACTCGGGGCTCCCCGGTGGGGGCCTCCAGACAACAGCCACGGATGGAGCGGGTGGGCGGCTTCCGGAAACCGGCGCCTCCTCACAGACACTGATGACCTGGGCGGGGCTTCTGGCGGCATTTGGTCTTCTGGCCGCGTTCCTGGGCCGGGAGTCCCCGACGACCGGCGAGCGCATCGAGTGAATCCCCTCACGTCCCTGCGGCTACCACGTCGGCGCGGGCGTCTGGGCGAGGGATTGGTTCCGGCTCCTCTTCGTCCGGGGCTTGACCTTGCGCGGGGCGCTCTGGTGTTGGTCTTCGTGTTGTCGGTCTGCCTGTCGCTCGAGTTGGCCATGGTCAGTGGGGTGCAGGGCCAGGCCTCGCAGCAGAAGGCGTTCCAGAGGTTGCGTGGCGACCTGGCGAAGGGAACGACACCGGTGGGGCCAACGGACGACGAGGGCCGGGGCCTGCCCTCGGGCCTGCCCATCGCCTATCTGGAGATTCCGTCGATCGGCCTTCGACAGGTCATCGTGGAGGGAACGACTGCGGCCAACTTGTTCACCGGTCCGGGACATCGACGTGACACCCCTCTCCCCGGACAGGGAGGTGTCAGTGTCATCCTCGGACGAAGAGCTGCATTCGGCGGGCCGTTCTCCCGCATCCACACGCTCGATCCCGGCGACATCATCAAGGTGACGACGGGCCAGGGCGTCTATGAGTACCGGGTGATCGGACGACGTCGCGAGGGTGATGCCCTCCCGCCGCCGATGAAGCCGGGCCGGGGTCGCCTGCTTCTGGTGACCGCCGATGGACGGCCGTTCCTTCCTTCAGGCGTCCTCCGGGTTGACGCCGATCTCGGGGGGCCGGTGGCTCCGGGTCCGGCTCGCCTCATGACCAACGCCTCCCTGCCGGCGGCCGAGCAGATCATGGGCGTGACCACGGACTCGGTGTGGGCCCTGGCCCTGTGGATCCAGGCTCTCATCCTCGTCCTGATCGGGGCCGCTTGGGCGTGGCACCGTTGGGGACGGATCCAGGCGTGGGTCGTCACCTTTCCCGTGTTGTTGCTGGTTGGGCTGTCGGCCTCGGGCGAGGCGGCCCGACTGCTTCCGAACCTTCTTTGACCTTTCCGACTCTGACCTTCGGACTCCGACCATCCAGGAGCAGCCATCCATGTTCTCCAACGACCTTTCATCGTCGAGCTCCGAGGGCGGGAGTCGAGAAGCACCGGAAGGTGGGTCCACCTTTCCGGGGGGATCGGTGGTGCAACTGATCGCCGGAGACCCCGGCGGTCCCAACGCCTATGTGATGACGCTGAGTCCCGCGCGGATTCGTCTGGGCGTTGATCGGATCGTGGCAACAACCGAATGGAGTGAATGGTCGTGGTTGTTTGCCGACATCGAACGGGTATTCCACGGAGGTGACGAGCCCTGGACGATTCTCGAGGTGCCGGCCGTGCCGGACATGGGTGTGTCGGTGCGTGTCGACGACCTCGATGTCTTCCGTGTTCTT